>RFJE01000288.1 GCA_003695005.1 Candidatus Hydrogenedentota bacterium
GTAATAATATTTCCCAATTTGTTTTTTAGGTCGCAGTAATAGAGATTTTACATACATTTTTGCTTTGTCTAATTCTCCCGCATAAAAATATGCAGTGGCCGACGCCATTAAGTAAGCAGGATTTTCTAAAACTTTTTTGATCGGAAAATGGCTTAATTCTTCGGAAACTTTTTTAGCTTCTTGTTTCGAAAGGGTAGAGACATAAATCATAAGAGTATCAAAGTAAGTATTGAGTAAGGAAGGATCTTGTCGCAAATTTAAGCTTTGTCGAATTCGTTGTAATTTCCATTTTAAGTTAGAACTCATGCGGGATGCAAAATATAAAAGTTCTTTTTGCAATTGAAAATAGTAGTTGTCTTTGCGCAGGTGTTCCCAAAGTTTTTCATCTAAAAAATCAGGGGTAAAGTCAGGATGATTATGTAGTGAGAAATATAGTTTTTTTTCAGCGGCATATTCTCGATAGGAAATGGCAGTTTGTAACATAGGTAAAATATCATAGCTTCTGCACAAGGCTTCCGAAAGCTTTGCGTAAAATTGAAGCAATGTTCTTGCATCGGGTTTATAGCCTAGAGCTGTTTCCACTTGTTTTTGTCGAATGTCCAATAAGTCTTCTCGAATGTCTTCGTAATTGTCTTTTTTAATGGCATATAAAAAAGGATTAAACTTACCTTCTTCCTGAAATTTTAAGTGACGTTTTTTTAACCTTTCTTTTCTATAAAAGTCCACTCGAACAGATTTTTCTTGCATAGGGGGAATGCAAAAAAGTTCCATATCAGATAGTAAATAGTTTACTGCAATTAAAGCTGGTTTCGTATAGACATCTTGCCAATTTTCTGTTAACGAAACTTGCTTTTTTTTCCAATGATCCCAATCAGCATCATAAGTATCTTCTGCTAAATCGGCTAAATTTTCTAGAGCTTCTTCGAGCAGTTCTTTTGCTTCTTCCGGATTTTCGGTAAAACCATAAGGTGGTCTATCCCATGTAATAGGCAAACGATAATTCATCCGATGATATGACGGCGCGAAAAGTTTATAAATAGAAAAACGAAATTTTAACACAATAGCAATCAGTAAAAGAGAGATAAAACCTAAAAAGGTATAGCGCAAAATTTTATTTTTCCATAAATCTTGTATAAAAATAGGAATCATGATTTCCCGAGTTTTTCCGCCGCTTCGCGGTATTTTTTCGGAACGGTTTCGTAAGTGTCGGGATTTACTTTTTTCGGGCGAAAGAAAATAACTGTTTCTGTCCGTTTTTTCGACAGTTTCCGATAAGAAAACAAATACTTAATGAGCGGAATATCTTTTAGCAGGGGAATTCCTTTGTCTTCGTAGCTGTCTTCTGTTTTAATAAGCCCACCTAAAATAATTAAATCATTATCTTCACTTAAGACTGTGGTTTGTACTGTGGTGGAAAGTTTTTCCGGGGCTTTCCCGGCGGAACCATTTTCCCCAAATTCAATAAATCCCGGCGAAGTGGATATTTCCACTTGTAACTTTAATTGAATTTTGCCTTTTGCAGAAATGGATGGAATCACTGTCAATTTGGTTCCCGTGTCTAAAAACTTAAAACTCGAGTTTTGCGTTCCCGTAAGTCCTTGTGTTACTGTTTCATTATAGGGAATTTGTCGTCCTACATGGATTTCGGCTTTTCGATTGGGTTGTGCTAAAATACGGGGATTCGAAATATTTTTAATTTTTTGGTCGCCAGCTACCATGTGAAGTAAAGCTTCTACAGTTCCGCCTTTTGGCAAATTATCCGACCGGATGATAGTTAACCCCGGGTTTGCCGGAGAGTTGGCATCATTGGCATCTCGTGGAATAAAAGTAGTTTTTACTTGCTGTATGATGTTTGGCACATCTAATACAGACCAGTCTAAACCAAATTCATGGCTAGAGTCTAAAGTAATTTCGTAAATGTAACATTCAATGAGTACCTGCCCGGGGGGGGATGTAAATGCTTTTACTACTTTTGAAATTTTTTCTAACCTTTCAGGAACATCAAACACCACAAGGCGATTATTTTTATTATCCACAAGAAGACGAGAAATTCCTTTTGTCATCATCGGTCGGATGGCATCGGCAACTTGAGCTGCTTTGCCTATATGAATAACAAATACCTTTTCCCGAATTAAGTGAGTAACAGCATAGTCTTCGTATTCGCCCCGTGTTACAATTCGTATTAAATTGGCATCCGGATCTTCAATAAAGTATAGTTGGTTTACTTCTAAAATACTGCGCAAAGCATCTTTCGCCGGAACATCTTTTACATACGCGGTAAAAGATCCGTAAATTTTATCCGAGGCTAAAATATTTAAGCCCGTTTTTTCTTGAAAAAGACGAATAATATCTTGAATCCTTGCATTTTGGATGTTGAGTGAAATTTTCTTCCCACCTTTTAAAAGAACCGGTGGTTGTTGTTTTAAATACGGGAACTTACCTGTGGCAGAGGCTGCTTTTCCCCCTTTAACCGTTTTCCCCTTTTTAACTTGTGCATACGAAAAGATAAATGGAATAAAAAAGAATAGAAGCAGCCGTAAATAGCGAATTTTCATACGAAATCTTTTGAGCTTGTGAGCCAATCTCCTGTTAGCACACTAGAAAGACTCTTCCAGCCCTCACCGTTTTCTGCGAAAAAGGTGAGGGAAAGAGTCTGTGCAATAGTGGACGCACAGACTCTTGCGGGGACGCTCCCCGCAAAGGAAAGCTTATTCATCGGACAAAAATAATTCATCCTTTAACTTTAAAAGCCGTTCAGCTTTTCTTTTCGCTAATGTATTTGCCAGGATTTGTTCGGGTAGGATATCTGCCGGCGTTTCTATTACATAATTTAAGTTTTCTTCAAAACATTTTTGATTTTGGTACTGTACGCAGTATGTTTTTGCATAAAAATATGGAATAATGAGAAACTTTTTCTTGGTAATTTCCAGTGCTTTTTTAAAAGCTTTTACGGATCTTTCAGGATCTCCATTTAGCATTTTCGTGCGAGATCCGTAATATACTCCTTCAAACATGTATGGACCTGCATAGTAAAAACTAGGATCCCATTCTTTTACTTTTGCCATCATCATTTCAATTTTAGAAAGCTGTGCTAAAGCTTCCATGTTTTCTCTATCTAAATTCGTAGCCGATCCCCAACTCATAGCATACCAAAAAACAGCCGCAATGTCGTCTTTGTCGAGTTTATCTAAACGAGCTTTTAAGTCTTTATCTTCTAATTCCGGGATTTTGTTAGGGTCATCAACATCTAAAAGATCGGCGAGTACAATTCCTGCATATTTGCGAGCTCGGTTGTAAAAGTTAATAGCTCTTTTGCGATGGTAATCGGCTTTATCTTCGTCGGTATATTCATATTGTTCAAACTTATCCTCTACAAATGCTAGGGCATAAGAAGAGTAGCCTTCTGCTAAAAACAAATTCAGCTGTGCATTTTCCGGATCATGAACCTGCAATCCTTCTAAAAGTTTTAAGTTCGATCCTAAAGCTACTTCGGCTAGATCTAAATCATTTTCCTGTTCAAAGACTTTTTTGCTTTCTTGCATGGTTCCGACCATTTGCCGGATGGCCATTTTTTTAATAGAACAGGCCGATGCCAAAAAGCCAACAAGAGCTAGCATTACCCAGATTTTTATCTTCATAATATCTCCTTTTTAATATACTTCTGTTAAAATACGTGGCCGAAGTTTTTCTAAAAATTCTTCGCCACTATGCTTATGCCTTTCGGCTATTTGCCGAATTGCATTCTCCACTCCTTCTGTCATTCCTTTTAATCCACAAATATAAATAAGAGTGCGTTCGTCTTGTAAAAAATCCCATAAATGCTCTTCGTGTTCTAGCATACAATCACCAACATATTTTTTACGTCCGTCGGCTGTTTTTTGCTCTCGGCTTATGGCTGTTCTGTAGTGGAAGTTTTTATTTTCATATGACATAAATTCAGAGTGATACAATAGCTCGGAAGAATAGCGCACTCCTTTAAATAAAAATACAGGTTCTGAAAAACTAGAGTGATACTTCAGCAGCCGGCGTATCATTCCGCGAAAAGGGGCAATTCCTGTACCTGTGGCAACAAAAATATAAGGGCGCTCTAAATCTTCGTCTGCCGGCAGGACAAAATGCTTACCATGCGGACCTGTAATTTTTACGGTTTCTCCTACTTGCAAGTCGCACAAATAATTGGAACAAACTCCTTTTTTGAGTTCCCCTGTTTCGGGATCGGTATAAACCACTCTTTTTACACATAAATCAAATGTTGGATGATGGTGCAAGTCGCTGCCTTCGGATGCAATGGAATACAGACGCGGATTATGGGGCTTGCCTTTTTCATTGAGTCCGGGTGCTAATACACCGGCACTTTGGCCTTCTCGGTATTCATAAGGATGAGCTTCTAAAACAATATGGTGAACATCAGAATCCGGATTTTCATTGAGCTTATAATTTTCTAAAACTTTTGCTTCTAAGGGTGTACTTTTCTTATATTGCACAGGTGGCACCTGCGGGAGTACAAAGGAAGCCATAGGTCATATTTTCGGTTTGCCTTAAATGAGCAACCAGGATTTCGGTTTTGCTTGAGGTAAGCGCTCAGCGATTCTCGGCGAACCGCCGAGAATCGCTGAATTAACATTGAAAACAGGGAAAAAAGGCCTGCTCGTGCTCAAACAGTCCTTTTTTCCTTTCGCCGAGAATTGCTGCGCTTTACGGAATTGCTGCAGCCAAGCTTCTCTTGACAGGGTGTGTAAGGATGCGACTTATTCTGTATGGAAAAAGTAAGTTCCGAAGAAGTCCTAAAAATTGCGAAATTAGCAAGGTTAAAGCCTGAGGGGGACGAGCTAGAAAGCCTAACAAAAGATTTTAATGACATATTAGAATTTGTTAGCCAAATCCAGGAAGTGGACACATCGAGTGTTGATGAAGGCACGTTTCATAAAGAAGTTTTTAATATCTCTCGCCCCGATGTCCCACAAGACTCGTTACCATTAGAAGCGATTCGTCAAAGTGCACCTCATTTTGAAGCGGGTTTTTTTGTTGTGCCTCGTGTCATTGAAGATGATGGTTAATGCTATCCCCTGTTTTTGAAAATGCAAAGTATCAGGCTTTTTTAAATTCCAATGAGAGAGAGAATACTGTTGATAGTAGTATTTATGTAGAATTTTTTGCCAATCGAACTCCAAGCAATATTTTAGAGATTGGCTGTGGTTTAGGGTATGTAACGCTATATCTTGCGCAAAGGTTAGAAGGGGAAGCATTACACTTTTATCCCACGGATTGTCAGGAAGACTTGTTAGATGAATTATGGAAATCCATTGCAGACAGGAACTTAAAAAACATTACACCTTTTTATTCGCCGGATGAATCTCATTTTCGTTTTGATGGTTGGCTGCCTCCCTTTTCCGATGTTATTTTTTCTTTTAGCTTAATTGCATTAGAAGATCCTGTTTTAGCGGTTCGTACAATTTTACCTTATTTAGAAAAAAATGCCGCGATACATATTATAGATTGGGATAAAGATCAGGCAAGTTTACGAAAAGATGATGAACCACCCAACCGGTATTTGCGTCCTGCGGAAATGTTAAATCCAGCCAAAGTAAAATACTTCTTAGATACAGCCGGGTATCAATTAGAGAAAGAGTACCAAGTAAAAGGGCCTGCCTTTGCCATGACGTATGTGCCTCCAAAGAGCGAAACTCATGAATAATTGGCAATTTACCAGCGAGCGAAACTTTGCCTTGATTCCCCAGCATGTTTACCTTTTCTCCAAATTCTCTTAACTCCCCGTGTCTAATTTAGCTACAAAAAATTGGCACATTTCTTGAATATATAACATATATAAAAAAGGGTGTAATATGAAACAGAGGGGAATTCGTACGTATATAAAAGTAAGGAGAGCTTGTATGGGATGGACAATGAATATAGTGGTATGCGCAGCAGCTATTTTCTTTTTTGCATGTGTGAATGCAAAACCTATGGATCCGGGATTAGAGGATCATGATCCCCAAGTGCCAGTTTTTACGAGTCCGGTGAGCGTGCAAAAACTAACACCGATGACCGCATCAGATATCGATTCTTTGAAAAATGGTCAAGAGTTAGAAACAACAAACATCATTTATCAAATCTGCCCCTCTTGCTGTTTAAGTTGTCAGTATGAACAAGAAGAGGCTAGTCCAAAACAGGAAGTTACCTCATCTTTCGTTGATTCTGATCCTTGTATTGATAATGTGGTTTCTCAATTTCAGGATTTACCAATTCATGGTAGTAAAATTAGTGCCAATGCTAGTATAAGTTATGTCCATCCAGATCAATATACAGAAAAAGTAGATAATTTATTTGGTTTAGATAATCATATACAGGGGGTGGTGCGATTACGAAATGGACCATATTTAGCCGTTACAGGCTCAGATCCTCCTGCTGATAGTCGCTTACCATCTTGGTTAGCTTGGATTTTTGATTATTATCCGCGGGTAGCAGGTGATCTTTGGATTGTTAGATTAGATTCAAAAAGCCAAAAAGGCAGTGGGCGTTGGGGAACCAATGAGACCTTTAGCGTATTTCATCTTCCTCATCCTTGGGATACAATTGTGCTCCCCATCGAGATTGGCAATAAGGATCACTGGCATCCGGGAGGATTAGGTACAGAAGGAGATATTTTGGCTGTACCGCTTACAGGTTATCATACTTTGTTTTTTTACATGGATAACCCGGAAAATCCTAAAAAGATTGCTTATGAAATGCCCGTAGCAGAAGGAGCCGTTGATTTAGTAAAGCTATCGAACGGATATTACTTAATTGCATTTGAGCAGTTTACATTTTACTTATCGAATTCCACAAATATTGCGAATGGTTTTTCAACAAGTGGAAAAACTGTTCCCATCAGTACACCTTCCGGGGGGGAATTTCAGTCTTTTAGCTTTATAAAACAGTGTGATGGGAAATTGTATTTAGCAGGTTTTGAAAATACAGGTTCTGCAGCTCCAACCTTTGGCAATGGAGAAGATTGGGGACGCCTTTATGAAGTGAATTTATCTGGCACTGGCTTACTCAATAATCCGCCAAGTTTCAATGCTGCACCGTCTTTAACTTTAAAAGCAGAGAAAAAATTTATATGCTATGAAGATGGAAAATACTGTAATTTTGACGCAGCAGGAAACTTGTACATAGATCCAGCAACAAAGAAACTAATCTTGTATGGGGTTTATCACTTTCGAACATCAGATGAAAGGTTACGTTTTCGGGAGTTCTAGAATTTAAATAAAAAGTCGGATAAGTTTATAAATAGGGTTGAATAGCTGTTTTATACAGAGCTTTAGGATAAACCAAATACGGTACACCCCATTGGTTTTTATCACCTAAAGAAAAGATGTTTAATGAAAATGTTGGGTTATTCTGCGAGTCCCCTTTGGCAAACCGTATTCCTTGGTTCCCGCCATAAATAAGGTATGCTTCTCCATCACCGGAATCTTCAATACAAACAAGTTTGGCATCAACAGGTTGGTTGTTTTCCATTCCTGCAACAAAGACTTCTTGCTTTTGTCCATTGTCGTCAATATAAAGCATTTTTCGAATGGTGATTGGTTTCTCTATGGCAAGGAAAGTCCGCTCATCCGTTTCGTTTGTATTTAGATTTGGATCTACTTCGATTTGGATAATTTGCTTCATAAAACCTAAATACAATCAGGATTCAATTTGTCTATGATACATATAGTGTGGATTTACAAGATGAGGGTTGGCGGGAACTTAAGCCAACCCTCGAGCTACAAGGATGTACCGCCAACCTCTCGCCAACAGAAGTTGGCGCACAAATGGACTAATTTTAAGCAGCTCCTATGAGCTCTTCTAAGCTAAGTCTATCGGCACTTTCTCCGTGCTCATATTTTAACAGGCCGATTTTCTCATAACGTGGTCGGATACGGTCGCTTAGCAAGCCAATTCGTTTTAAGTTAGGAATGAGTCGGCTAAATAGGGTTAGACGAAATTCTTGCATAATGGTAGAGTTTGTTATGATATCCACCCAATTTCTCCAACTTGTTTTGTGTGCAAAAAACTCTTCGTAAAGTTCTTTAAACATAAAGCGATTGCGTAGTAAAACAGCTACTTCATAAGCCCAATCTTCTCGCTCTCTTCGAATGTTTTCGGGCGCTTCTTTTGTGTAGTAGTCTGCGAGGGCAATCACTCCATAGTGCACATGTCTTGCTTCATCGGCAATGACTCCTTTTAAGAGTTCTTTGAGCAATGGCTCTTTTGTAAACTTATAAAAAGTCCCAAAGACACCTAAGGCTAATCCTTCCACCATAATTTGCATTCCTAAAAATTTCAAATCCCACTCAGAAGATCCATTTAAGTGATGCAAAATGGTAAACAAGTTATCATCCACTGTGTAAATCTTATCGAGTTTTTCATTTAAGTAGCGA
>RFJE01000289.1 GCA_003695005.1 Candidatus Hydrogenedentota bacterium
ACACCATATAGGTTACACAACGTTAAAAAAGGTGAGGGGGTGAGGGACGGAAACTGCGCCGAGCAGGCCTTTTTCCCCTTCACCGAGAATTGCTGATACGGCGAAACGTCGTATCGTTGCACGCTTGACAGGATGATAAGAAATACCAGTTGTTTGCATGGAACTTTATGATCTACTGGCAAACCGATATTCCGTTAGAGCATTTAAACCTGACCCCATTGACCCGGAAAAAATCAACCGAGCTATTTCGTATGCGCAAAGGGCTCCTTCGTGGAAAAATGTCCAGCCTTATGAAGTGCATGCTGTAACCGGTAAGCTTAAAGAGGAGTTATCGACTGCCTTCTTAGAAAATATTGCCCAGAAAATCCCCCCACATCCAGATGAGCCATACCAAGACAAGTGGCCAACTTACATGAAACGCAGAATGTTCAACTTAGGTCAGAAATTGTATGAGTTTTTAGGGATTGCCCGTAATGACCAAGAAGCTCGTCAAAAACAATTTGAGCAAAATTACCGTTTTTTTGGAGCCCCTGTGGTTCTGTTTTTCTTTACAGAAAAAGAGATGAAGTTTTGGCCAGAATTTGATGTTGGTATTTTTTACGGCTATGTAATGCTAGCCTTGTTAAATGAGGGGATTGGCTCTTGTCCGCAAGCTTCCATTACTATCTATCCGGACATGGTTCGGGAAAAATTAAACTTGCCCGAGAACAAAAAGCTACTAGCCGGAATGTCGATTGGCTATCCGGCAGAAACGAAAATTAACCAATTTCGTTCGGAAAGGGAAGAGTTAGATAAAATTTTATTTTGGCATAATTAGAACCGGTAAATGTCCAGATTGATCGGTGTGGCCGTAAACGGCGGTTTTGCAGATACTTTAAAATCCGTACTACTGGTAATTTCTGTGACTGTTGCACAAAAACGTTTGGCTGGTGGATTGTTGTAAACAATAATATCGTTTACTTGCAACGATGTTGTCGAAGTACAATTAATTGTATCAGAGTTTTTAGTTAAAGTACAACTTGTTAAGTTTGATGTAGGTGTGTTATTATAGCACGCAAACAGACAATCACACATTTTTACTTCTCGAATTGTAGTATAACCCCCATTGCTTAAGCAGGCAGTTTCCGCATCTGCGATTAAACATCCTAAATCATCCGGCGAAGAAGAAAAAATCCCATCTCCATTCCAATCTCCTTCACAAACTTCATAAGAATTTCCTGTGGTGCTTACCGACTGTGCAATGTTATGAGCATTGTAACAGAGTATTCCATCGCCCGTGGATACATCAATATTGGCTAGATTACCATTATTACAAGTTACATAGTAAGGTTGTGGCGGTTGTGGCGGTGGTGGTGGTCGCACCTGGCAGGTAGGTCGCTTATCATCATTACAACTTCCAGCCTCTCCTGAATATTTTCCTGCACCTGGAGAAGAACAGTTACATGTATTTGGTTTCCCTGATGAACCAGTTGCCCCCGTTACTTGGACAATATTATCATCATACGTGCGGGTAAATTTTTCTACCTGCACAGCACCTTTTTTTAAAGTCCATTGGCTTACCCCACCTTCGGAAACCTTTCCTGTATTCCAATACCATTTAATTTTGTATTTTTTTCCTCTGTATAGAGAATTGGAAGTTACACGAATATAATACGTACCTACGCTATATTCATCTAATAAGCGGAAGGAACTTAAATCTTTTTTAACAAGTTCCTGGTAAGACATAGGCAAAAGAGCATAGGCGGCTGCCGGATTGTTAATGGCGTTGTTGGTAAAACAAGTGTGATAGTAAGGGTTGTTAATGTCTAAATCATTGACTCTTACATTGTATGTCCACACGGTCGGAAAATTGAGTCGCATTTCCCGACTACCAACCCCATTGGCTACGCCTACAAGCCGCAGTGGTCCGGAGCTAATCAATGTATTATCATCTGCATTTACGCTTAAATTCCTTGAAGCATGGTCAAAACTGTCTGCAATTGGGTTTTTGGTAAGCGCTCCATTGTAATCAATGTTTAAGTTTGGTGGATAAACTTCTACGCGCAAACCTAATGGACTATTGGCATCCTCTGCTTCTACGCGCACAATAAAACGAGGTTTAAAATACTTTCCATAGACTGTAATGCCAGTAAAACCCGATTGGCCACATAAATTTGCGTTAGGTTTATATTGTACATCACAAGTTACATATTCTTTATGGTCATTCGTACCATTTGGCCGTGTTTTTGCATTTCCATTGGCATCATGATTGTAGCATTGATAATATGTCCCTTCATCCATATCGTTCAGAGTAGAAGTAGAACTTGTTACCACTCTCTTGCAATTGGGATTACTTGTTGTTCCACCATCAATCCTATCAAAATCCTCTGACGATAACGTAATGGCATACCAATCCTCATCGACATCAGAGTCAATGGTTGCAGTAATTGTGTAATCTTCATTTGACGGATCGACTGTCCCATCCGAGGTAATGGTTTGTGGTAAAACCATAGCTTGGTAAAAATAATCATTGGGCTCTTTTTCTATCGGCGAGTATGGCTGTAAACTTCCGACGGGGTTTGATTTTTTATCCACATAAGAATTCGCGCAACGGCCTTTTTGGATATCCTCTTCTGAACAAGCATCCGGCCTACAGGTTAAAATCAGAATAGATACTATGATTGTAAACGCTACAGATACAAACTTCATATTTAGGATATTCTTCATTTAATTTACTATGTGTCTATTTGGTTTTTCGGGCCAATTTTACATTCTATACACAGGTTGATGGAATTCTTCCCAAGGGGCATTTAACGAGGCTTCTATCCCGATTGCTAACACTTCACGTGTTTGAGCGGGAGTAATGATGCCATCATCCCACAACCGAGCAGTACTGTAAAAAGGATTCCCATGCGCCTCATAATCTGCCATAATTTCTTCTTTTAACCTTTGTTTTTCCTCATCGGGAAAAGTTTTCCCTTGTGCTTGCAATTGGGCTTCTTTTATCATGGTGAGTACTCCAGCGGCTTGTGTTCCACCCATCACAGAAATGCGCCCATTTGGCCACATCCAAAGTTGACGGGGAGAATACGCTCGACCACACATACCATAATTACCAGCACCATACGATCCACCAATAATGACCGTAAATTTAGGTACCGTGGCCGTGGAAACAGCTGCAACTAATTTAGCACCATCTTTTGCAATGCCACCAGCTTCATATTTTTTACCAACCATAAACCCTGTAATATTTTGTAAAAAAATGATTGGGATTTGTCTTTGGCAGCAGAGTTCAATAAAGTGGGCTCCTTTCAAGGCTGACTCGCTAAATAAAATTCCATTATTGGCTAATATGCCAACAGGGTAACCGCAAAGCTCGGCAAACACCGTGACTAATGTATTTCCATAATTTGGCTTAAATTCATGAAACCTGCTTCCATCGACAAGACGGGCAATGACTTCTCGCGCATCATAGGGTAAACGAACATCGGTTGGTACAATGGAATATAAATCGTCTACAGGATAAAGAGGTTCATCGTAGTTTACATTTCTTTTATTTTGATAAGGATGATCGTAATTTCGTTTGGCTGTTTGCACAATTTGGCGTGCTAACTCAATAGCATGATCGTCATTGGTTGCAAAATGGTCAGCGACTCCGGATTCGCTTGTATGCAGTCTAGCGCCACCTAATTCTTCTGCAGTGACTTCTTCTCCTGTTGCCATTTTTACTAAAGGCGGCCCACCTAAAAAAATAGTCCCATTTTTATCCGTAATGATGGTTTCATCGCTCATGGCAGGAACATAGGCTCCACCAGCTGTGCAGCTGCCCATCACAACGGCAATTTGTGGAATTCCCTTTTTTGACATACGAGCTTGGTTGTAAAAAATACGACCAAAGTGGTCTCGATCGGGAAAAACTTCATCCTGCATTGGCAGGTACGCTCCTCCGGAATCCACTAAATAAATACAAGGCAAGTGATTTTGTTCTGCAATTTCTTGAAGCCGTAGATGTTTTTTTACTGTGATAGGGAAGTAAGATCCCCCCTTTACTGTAGCATCATTGGCAATAATAACAACCTCTCTCGAGTGAACACGAGCAATCCCTCCTACAATGCCAGCTCCTGTAATATCTTGGTTTTTGTACAGTTCGTAGCCAGCAAGAGCGCCAATTTCTAAAAAGTAGCTATCTGGATCTATTAAATGGCGAATCCTATCTCGTACAAAAAGCTTCCCACGAGATTCATGTTTGGCTAAACCTTTTCGATGTTTCCTATTTAACAAGTTGTATTTTTCTTGCAGGCTATGCAGGAGGTTTTCCCACGATTTACGGTTTGCTTTTGACTCATTAGATTGTAGTTTAACTTGGCTGCTGTACGTTTTCATGATCTTTTTTGTTATCTAAATTTTCTTGTAAGAAGCCATCTAATTGAATAGAAACAGGAGTAATAATAAGTTGCTCCGGACGAAACTCATTATATTCTCCCCGTAAATATCGGTTGACTAAAAAAGTTCCCATTCCTACATTCGCACCTGCCATGATTTCGGCAGGAATATCCTTCCGAATCACCCCAATTTCTTGTCCTCTGCGGATAAACTTTAAACTTGTTGCTACAAGACTACGGTAGGCACGATCTATAATTTCATTAATTTCTTCATCAATTCCCATGGCTTCATGAAAAAAAATACGGGCTAATTTTTCATTTTCCTGAAAAACATAGCCAATCGCTGCTGCAATACTTACGGCCATTACTGTATAGGTATTGCGATCTTTTACATCGTTGACATGAAACGAAGACGCAGCTTGTTCTACTTTGGAGATAAAGTCTTCTAGAAGCTCCATAAAGATAGAACGTTTGTTCTCAAAATAATTGTAAAACGAGCCTTGAGCCATGCCTACTTTTCCAATGATATCAGAAACCGTAGTTCCATGATACCCTTTTTCACTGAATATCTCGCGGGCAGCTTCTAGAATTTTTTCTCGAGTTTGTTGCTTGCGCACAGGGCATTTTTTTAATTTCTGTTTTCATGCAAAGCGAAATTCGAAGATTTTTCCAGTTTTTCAATTTCTTCTAGTAATTTTGGTATGATTTCTTCTTCTGAAATTTTACCTCGACTTTCTCCTTTTACATAAAGCACGGCACTTTCTCTGCCAGCAGCAATTCCAATATCAGCATCTTTTGCTTCTCCTGGGCCATTGACAATGCAACCCATCACAGCTACTTTTAATGGCGTTTTGATTTTAGAGACAGCTTCTTCCACTTCTTTTGCGATTTTAAATAAATCAACTTCTAGACGACCACATGTCGGACAAGAAACTAAGGTCACCCCTTGGCTTGTTAAGCCAAGACTTCGCAAAATTTCTCTTCCTACTTTAATTTCTTCTACCCCGTCCTCTGTTAAGCTTACGCGGATCGTATCACCAATTCCTTCGGCTAAAAGCGTACCAATGCCGATAGCAGATTTAATTGTTCCTTGAAACGCTGTTCCTGCTTCTGTAACCCCTAAATGAAATGGATAGTCCACTTGTTTTGCTAACATTCTGTAAGCTTCTATCATCATGGTAACATCACTAGACTTAAGGGAAATAATAATGTCTTCGAAATTGTTATCCTCGCAAATTCGAATATGTTTTAAAGCGGAATCTACCATCCCTTTCGCCGTAGGATAGCCATCCCGTCGGATAAATTCTTTTTCCAAAGATCCTGCGTTGACTCCAATACGAATGGGGATGTTATTGGCTTTACACGCATCTAATACAAGCTTTACTTTTTCTGCGGAACCGATATTGCCCGGGTTAATGCGAATTTTATCTACCCCTGCTTCCACTGCCATTAAAGCAAATCGATATTGAAAATGAATATCTGCCACTAATGGAATATGAATATTCTTTTTAATCTCTTTTAAAGCTTTTGCAGCTTCCTCTGTATTGGCCGTAACTCGCACAATTTGGCAACCGGCTTCTTCATATCTTAAAATTTGATCGATCACAGCTTTTGTATCGGCTGTTTTTACTTTGGTCATGCTTTGCACAGGGATGGGATGCCCTGATCCAACAGGAACATTGCCTACATAGACGGTTCGAGTTTGGCGTCTTTGAATCGGATGGCTCATAAAAAAAGAATTGTAACTAGAAACAAGCAGTCAAGGGAAAAGAATATCTAAAAATAATTGACCGCACTTAATAAGTTTTAGGGATGAGATATGGAATATAAAGAAATTGTAGAAAAGTTAATCAGCGGAGAAGTTTTAAACGAACAAGAAGCTACATGGATTATGAGTCAGACAATGGAAGGAAGCCTTACGCCTTCTCAAATTGCAGGTTGGCTTACGGCTTTACGCTCACGAAAAGATCCCGAGAGCGCAGAAGAAGTTGCTGCTTTTGCAAAAGTGATGAGACAAAATGCTGTCTCTTTGCAAGAAGCTGCTAAGAGGGCAAATGTGCAACTGCCAGATAATTTAACGGATACTTGTGGAACAGGGGGTGATAAGTCAAACTTGATGAACATATCTACGTTAAGTGCTATTGTACTTGCTTCACAAGGAATTCCGGTAGCAAAACATGGGAATAAATCAGTTTCTTCGGCTTGCGGATCAGCAGATATTTTAGAAAGCTTAGGCTATCCTTTAATGGAAACGCCGGAACAAACTGCCCAAAGAATTGTGGATAAAAAATTTGGTTTTATGTTTGCACCGCAGTATCATCCGGCCATGAAATATGCAGGGCCTGTCCGACGGGAACTTGGCATCCGAACAGTCTTTAATATTTTAGGACCACTGTCAAATCCTGCTGCTGCTAAGTTTCATGTACTTGGCGTCTTTTCGAAAGATTTAATGTCCCTGATGGCCGAAGCCTTAAAAAAGCTCGGTGTTGTTCGGGCTTTCGTTGTGCACTCGGAAGAAGGTCTGGATGAAATAAGCCCTGTCAAAAAAACATACTATTTAGAAATTAAAAAGGGGGAAATTAAAGAAGGTGTATTTGACCCGAATCCATTACAATTAGAAATTCGAGATTTAAATGAAATTCGTGCCTCCAATAAAGAGGAAGCACTTGAAAAGGCAAAGGCTACTTTAAGTGGTGAATTTCTTCCAGGAATCGAGGCAGTAGCTTTAAATACATTAGCGGCTCTTTATTTGCATGATGAATCTACAAAAGATTTACAGAGCTACATAGAGGAAAATTTCTCAGACTTAGTGGAACAAATGAAAAAAGGAATTTCCTATGAGTTTTAAAGGAAGCGATCGTTATTATTTAAATGAAGAATTAGGTTCCATTGTCCGAATGGCGATGGAAATGGAAAAACCTCTTTTACTTACAGGTGAGCCAGGTACCGGAAAAACACAGCTTGCTTTTGAAGTAGCTCGAACTTTAAATATGCCAATGGAAATTTTAAGGTGCAAATCTACCATTAAAGGAGAAGAAGCATGCTATGTTCAGGATACAGTGCTTCGCCTCAATGATGCTCGTTTTGGCAGTGAAGGCACAGGACGAAATGTGAATCATTTTTATGATTATGTGATATGGGGTCCCATTGGACGAGCATTTCGTAATGAGAAAAAAACTGTTTTATTACTCGATGAGATAGATAAAACAGAATCGGATGTGCAGGATAATTTACTCGATGTACTCGAAGACTGTGAGTTTACTATTCGGGAAGTAAATGAAGTAATTCGTGCTAAAGTAAAGCCTTTTATTGTCATTACTTCGAATGCAAAACGAGAGCTTTCGGATCCATTTTTACGGCGCTGTTTTTGCCATCATATTGCTTTTCCAACGCCAGAAGAAATGCGCGAAATTGTAAAACTACATTTTCCAGATATTGAAGAAGAACTTTTAGAGCCTGCTTTGGAAATTTTTTACCATTTGCGCGAAAGAGGGTTTGAAAAAGCTCCTGCAACAAGTGAGCTATTAGATTGGCTACAAGCGTTAAATCGATCCGGAATCATTCCCGATCCTAAGAAAAGAGTACCCTTTATAGGGGTGCTTTTAAAAAGAACAGAAGACTTGCTGAATTACTAATGCTCATTGGTTTTTTTTACGAGCTTCATAAATCAGGGATTTCAATTGGGACACAGCAAATTCTCGACTTTTACACTGGTTTTCAAAAAGGCTTAGTAAGAAATATTGATGATCTGTATCTTTTTGCTAGGCTTTGTTTTATTAAAAAACCTACGGATATGGATTTATATGATAGAATATTTGCGCAGTACTTTTACAATGTATCCATACCTGCTTTTTCGGAGCAAGATGGTATGGATATTTTGAGTACTCGAGAATTTCGGCAGTGGCTTTCGAAAGCTTATGAAAATGGCGATCTACCACGTCATCCAAGTTTTTTATCGGCAAAAGAACTTTTAGAAAAATTTTGGGAGACTGTAAGAGAACAACTTAGTGAGCACCATGGTGGTAGTCGATGGGTTGGTACAGGAGGGACTTCTCCGTTTGGACATAGTGGTTTTACGGAAGGGGGAATGAATGTCTTTGGGCCGGCAAAGAACTTTTCCGCTATAAAAAATATAGGTCGGCGAAAGTATGTTTCTTATTCCGATAGAATGCGGATTACAAAATCGAATTTGCTCGAAGCTTTGCGTGCTTTAAAAGCTTTAAAACCACATGGGGCATATTCGCATTTAGATATTGATGAAACGATTTATCGAAGTGCAAAAAATGGTGGAGAAATAGAACTTATTTTTAAACAAGAAATTCGCGATAAACTGAGTTTAGTCTTGCTCGTCGATAATGGGGGGAGTTCTATGCTACCTTATGTAGAAATTACCAATGAACTTTTTCATGCCATGCAAAAAAATTTCCGTAATTTTCAAGAGTATTTTTTTCATAATACCATTTATAGTTATGTTTATAAAGACGAAATGCGCGATCAACCCTATGCAACAGAAAGGCTATTAACACTTCCCGAAGATACGCGAATCGTCATTATGGGAGATGCCAGCATGGGCCCACAGGAGCTATTAGGTGAATATGGAAATATTAATTATGGAGAAGAAGAGCCAACCCCGAGTATAGAATGGCTAAAAAAAATAAGAACACGATTTTCCTATTGTGTTTGGATTAACCCTATACCTAAAGAAGAATGGGAATATTCTAATTCACTTACGTTAAAAACTATTGCAGCCTTATTTCCTATGACGGATTTAACCATTGGTGGCATTAAAGAAGCGGTTACTCTTCTTAGTGAAAATTCCTAACCGGAATTCAAGTTTTGTTTTACAACTTATCTTTCCTTTAAAACATATCTCTATGAAAA
>RFJE01000290.1 GCA_003695005.1 Candidatus Hydrogenedentota bacterium
AGTTTGTACAAATATGCTTCTCCGTTGTAAAAATCGAATCATAGATCTTCCTTTATAAACATAAAAATTCTATCATCCCCTACTTCAAACCAGTCTAGTAAATGATAACCTTCCGGACTCGGGATGGTATTGCCTTTAGATATTGCTTGAGCTAGCTTGTAACTAAAAGAATTCCCTCTTCCGGCTGAAATACTTTTTACATGAGAAGCTAGGATAACAAGAATATCAGGTATTTTCTTCTTTAACCACCACTCGCTTTTTTTAGGACCAGCTTCTACAAGAACACGATTTGAAAAATCCTGCGTTAAAGTAGCAAGAGCTTGTTGTTCATTGTCTGCAACCATTAAATATTTAGCAATCTCGGGCATTTGCCTGTAGAAATGAAAATCAGGATGATTCTTTAGCAGGATAAGAAAAAAATGTTCGTTTATAGCTTTTTGCATTTTGAACCATTTTTGGAAATCCATCTGCGTAAAAGCACTTGTTTGTTTTGGCATTTCAAAAATTCGATACGTATGTAAGGAACGATTTTTATAGGCACTGTCAAATATATTTTGCCATATTTTTGGTTTTATAGAGATAGGATATTGTAAGCGCACATTTAAGCGAGCAAAATCATAAGCCACGCTGCCGGCAGATGCATATACAGATCGATGCAACACTCGAAGAGAGTGTACAAATTGATTGGCATCCTCGCTACTAATTTTCCCTGATGAACCTGTAAGGGGGGCTAAATGTCCTTCTTTTGTCTGTGCCCACTTTAAAGTAAACAGAGGCAAAGACGTTTTTATTTTTTTTAAAAAAGGTAAAAGAGTCCATACATAGGGTAAAAAAAAGTTTTCTCGAATAAGCTGCTCTTCTATAAACTGAATCTTTATCCCTGACTTAAATAAAGCTTCGGATCCGCCTTTTGCCATTGGATTCGGGTCTTTTACAGCAATAATCACTTCGGGTATTTGCGCTTGCTGAATGGCCAATGTACATGGTGGTGTTCTACCATAATGAGAACAAGGCTCTAATGTAACAACAAGTTTATATTGCTTTAGTGGTAAATTTTGTTTCTTCGCTTTTTCAATGGCAATAGCTTCGGCATGTTTATCCCCTGCTTTTTGTGTATGTCCAAACACAATTGGTAAATTTTTCTCTTTTGGTATAAGCACAGCCCCCACGGCAGGATTTGGCTCCGATAATCCAATGGCCTTTACAGCTTCAAAAAATGCAAGTTCCATTTCTTTTACCATGTAAGTTCTGCCCATGCCATAAACCGCATTTTTGTTTTAGACTCATACACAAACGATGTTTTTGCTATCATTCCCCGATAAAATACAAAGAAAACAGGTCCAACCCCAAAATGCCATTTTGAAAGTTCATAGTAAGAAAGGGTTTGTACTCCTAAAAAAAACGAATCTACAGTGTATAAAAGCGAAAAAGAAGCAGAGTGAAATTTTGCTTCGTTTGTAAACAAGGCAACATCGAAATAAGGAGAAAATGTACTGGCTAAGCCTGGTTCTAAATGGCGCGAGAAAAAAGCAATCCGGTAAGAAAAATCAAGATTAATGTTTTGCCATGTTTGTAAAAAAGCAGAATAATACCAATTCGCAAGATGGAAGCCATATCCAAGCCAAGCTTTTACAACGGTAGCGCGGTACTGAAAAATACGATAGGGGGTATCATCATACCGAAAAGAAAGGAAAAGACTATTGTCGTAGTTTGATCTGTTCGATCGAAAATCATAGCCAAGACCTACAAACATCGGCACGCTAGAAAAAGAGAGCAAAGAAGAAATAATGAAATTACCCTTGATAAACTCCCTTGATAAATACGGATATTTTTCATACATTCCCTCCAAGCGATACCGAAGTGGATTCGTTTCTTCGATTACATCTTCATCGGAAAAATTTGCCTTAAATGAATAATACTTTATCTGCGAAAAAAAAGCAATATCCGCCTTTAGAGTCCCCTGATTTTTGGTTCCATAAAGGGCAGGGTCATGAATTTGTATTACAGCATATGCATCTGATTTCGTATTCCCCGAAGCAATCATTACTTCACCTTGTTTTTTCTCCACAATGTGTACCCCTAAAAACATTTTATTGTTTTTTAAAATCAACGGGGTAATGCTTACTTTCTTAAAATGACGCTGAAATAAATCCGACCTAAAAAGTCTCTGGCTACTTTCTTCCATCTGGATTTGGTTATATGGTGTTCCTTTTTGCAAACGTAAAATCTCTAAAACATCCTTTTTTCGGCTCGTACCGGTGACTTTAATTTTTTCAATAGGATTCTCATGAATAATGATAGATAAAGTAAGTCCTTGTTTGCTTTTCGCTAAAAAGAAAGAATCCACATAAGAATACACATATCCTAATTTTTGATACGCATCATTCACTTGTTTACTTGTTTTTTGTAGATTATCGATAAAAGATGTTGATACTTCCGCCGATAAGAATTTCTCTTGGAAATGCGTTTGCCACTTTTCACAATTAAGTACAGTACAGCCTTTTAGTTGTACATCTGTAATTTTTTGCCCTTTCCATTTTTCGATAAGAGAAGTGTTATACTTTACTTCCGGTGATTTTGCATAAAAAAGAGAAGTCCCAAAAAGAAAAGTGGCTACAAGCTTCTTCACAATGTTATTTACTTAGAGAATTAACAATTGTCAATCGGAAAATTTCTTTCGTTTTCTTGCTTGACTTATAATGGTCATATTAAAGTGTATAGAAAAAGGGGCATATTGTGAACTTATCGGAATTTTGGAAAAACAACAAGAAAAAAATTAAATGGTTATTATTTTTACTTGGTATTTACTTTTTATTTTTTGATAAATCTTGCTCTTGCTATAAAGTAGGCCTTCGGTTTAAAGATGGTAGTAAGTATATGTTTACGAAACCAAATATCCGAGCTCTTTACCGTGGTTTTGAATTTTTGTACGGGAATATCATAGAAAAACCGAAAGCAGAAAATCACGAAAAAACACTTTTAACGACTGCGAAAGAAGAACTCGATAAAGTTGAATTAGCCTTGCTAAAAAACCAATTAAAAAAGAAAAAGAAGCTAAGGCCTGTTTTTACAGCGGAAATTTCTCCGAAAAATGTTCTAACGAAAGGGCAAGGGGATAAAGATGCAAAGCGAGTACGAAAACGGTTAGCGAGAATAAAAAAAGAAAGGATGAAAGAAAAAAAGCCCATTGCAGTTGCTGAGCAGACAAAAAAAGAAGAGAAAAAAGCATCTAAAGGTACTGAAGAGAAAAAGAAAGAAGAAAAAGAAGATACTTTATTAGCACAAGTAGTAGAAGAAGAAACCAGGAAGTCCCAAGAGTCAGAAACGAAAAAAGAAAAAACAGATGAAACAAATGAAAGCAAAGAAAAAGAGATTATAAAAACATACAAAACACTAGCTTTTCATAGTTATGACAGACGACGCTTAGCTAGTGGCAAATGCTTCGAAGAGTTGCCATGCTTTAACGGTCCAGGCAAAGATTATAACCTGCTAAAAGTTCCCGGGAAGGATTTGTTTTACTTCTTGTCTAACAGAGTGGAAGCGAAAATTAAACCTACGGGGAATCGATTTGGATACTTTAGTTTATTTGCCATGGATGCAAAGCCTACTTCGAATCAGTATGAGCCTGAGTTTCTTAATGTACGAAAAATTCAATTAAAAGGTGTAAGATCTTCGATTCTAGGTTTTACTCTTTTTGTGCATAAAGGAAAAATCCATCTGATTTTTTCAAATGGGCATAAATTATTAGAAGCCACTTCCACGGATGGTACAACTTTCTCTACCCCTAAACAGCTTTCTTTGCCAACGAATTATATACTCAGAGATCCTTCGATTTCTAAGGATGGCAAATTACTCGTCTTTGCAGAAGAGAATAAGTCAAAATGGGAAACATGGGTTAGTGTAGTGGAAAGAAACTCTCCTACACACGATTTTATTCGCTACCGACAAGTAGAAGATTCCTTGCAAAGCACGGGATCTGGAGTATTTCCTGCTCTTTATGAGAGGGGCAATAGAAAATTTATTTTTTACCGTGTGTTTGAAAAAATGTATTCCGTGGAAATCCTGAAAGAGGATTTCACACCTCCTGTTGAACTTACAGGTACCTTACCCGAAAAATATATGACTTTTATTCATTTAGAAAATAAACAAGTTTTTATTGGATCCATGCATACAAAGACAAATAGTTACGATTTAGCTCGTTTTAAACTATCGGCAAAACCTGTCACTGTAACTCGGAAAATTAAATCCTCTCTTTAGGAGATTAGGGAGGTATTAACGAACTTTCCACTTTTTTGGCTTAAATTCCTTATCGTTTACAATTTCTATGACTTCTCCTTTTTACTTGCTTTTGCAGCATTTTAGCATGCTCTTCGGATAAACGTTGTATTAAATTTAAAATATCTTGTTTTGTTATTTCATTCCCCATACTTGGTAATATAATAGAATTCTTTTAACTTGTCTACTTTTTTGATGAGTGATCTTGTAAGATTTAGGGAGGGACGAAGCCCGCCACCCCTCGTGTAAACTTCATCAGTTTTGAATGTTTCGACGTTGCTAATTATCCTGGAATTTTGGCAAAAATTTGCTCAAAGGCAGACTTTACTTCCGTGCCTAATTCTTTTAAAGTAGGATTATCACTCATCTGACCTATATTGATTGGATTAAACGCCATAATCATAGTTTTGCCATCTTTTTCATGTACAACCACATTACAGGGAAGTAAAACCCCCACTTCGGGCTCATTAGAAAGAGCTTTGTACGCAAATTTAGGATTGCAGGCTCCTAAAATCTTGTACTTGTCATAATCCACATCGAGTTTCTTTTTTAAGGTTTCTTTTACATCAATTTCGGTTAGAACCCCAAAGCCCTGCTCCTTTAAAAGCTCTGGCAATTTTTGCAAAGCTTCCTCATACGACAGAGATGTTTCTTTTTTTAATGCATATTCCATATTTACCTCCTATTTTATTTGTTGGATGTCATATAAACCACCAGCATTCACTACATTTTTATAACCAGCTGCTTCTAAAATTTTTTTCGCTATAGAAGCACGCCTTCCGCTTCGGCAATATAGAACAATTTTGTTATCCTTATTCCCAAATTCAGAGATTCTACTTTCTAGCTCTTGCAGCGGAATATTTTTGGCATTCGGATAATGCCCCGAAGCAAACTCTTCCGGTGTGCGAACATCCACAACTAGCGCACCTTGTTCTATCCAACTTTTAATTTCTGCTTTTGCAGGATTTTGTGTCTTTGCAGGACTACAAGCTACAAACGAAAAAAGAAACAGAATCATTATCCCGTGAATTTTTTTCATACTTTTTTTCTCCTTTTCCTTAAGTTTTTAAGTTATCATCTTTTTTATTCATCCCTATACCCTGTAGGGTATATTATACAAATTTTTACCAATCGTCCACAAAAAGTTGTGCTACTTCTTCATATAAACCGTGCGGATTGGAAAAGGAATTACTATTTTTTCTTTCTTAAATCGTTTATGTAATCTTTTCATAAATTCATGGCGAAGTAAAAATTGATGTTCATAGCGAGAAGCGGCTAGCCAAATTTTGCATTCAATTCCGCTATCAGCAAACTCGTAAAACCGTACTTTCGGCTGGTAATCCGAAGGAAAAAGTTCCGACTCTTCTTGTAGTTTTCTTGCTTCTTCTAGGATCACTTTTTCTACTTTTTCTAAATTACTAGAATAGTCCACTGATACAAGTACATGGAAATACATCTCATTATTTGTTAAAAAGTAATTTCGGGTAACGGAATTGGCTAATTTAGAATTTGGAATAATGATGATATTATCTAACAATGTTCGGATTTCAGTATTTCTCCACTTAATATCCACGATGTAGCCTTCCTCCCCTGACTCCAATTTTACAAAATCTCCCGTTCGAATTTGGCCGGTAGCTAAAATTTGCATTCCCGCAAATAAATTAGAAAGAGTATCTTGTAACGCTAAGGCTACCGCTAACCCCCCTACCCCTAATGCTGTAATGATAGGGGCAAGCTGTATATCTAAGTAGTTTAAGATAATAATACCACCAGAGAGATAAACCAACAGTTTAATTAAAAGTTGTAAAATCGACGATACATTTTTCTCCCGTTTTTTATCTGTCTTTATCCATAGGACAGCAAGCCAGGTAGCAGAATTAATGGTTAGCATTAAAATAAAAGATACAATAATAGCTTTTGATAAATAACTTTGTACATCCTCTTGAATCGGAAATAAAAATAAAAATACAGATGTAACTAAAATAACGGAAAGGAAAAAAGAATTCGGGCTTAACTCTTGGAAGAACACTTGAAATAAAAGACTTTTTTCTTTTTTTGATTTCTCATAAAGGCTTTTAAAAAGACGTAAAATACCTTTCGAAAGTAAGAACCATAGAATGATACTAGCCACAAGAATGGCAGCATAAATTAAAATAGGGCGTTGGTTAAAAAAAGGGGCAATTGTCTCAAACATATTACATGTTTTGACGTGCCATATCGCGCTTTCTGTCGAGTGCTGCTTTTTTACGATAAAAATGTACTTGTTTTTCGAGCTCGGCAGTATCTAAACAAATAATTTTACCTTCATCGAGCTTAAAGTTTTTATCTTCAAGAAGAGCAATAATATAACTTTCTGATTTTTCAGGCGAAATCCCAATCATATTCATGAGTTCCTGTGGTCCGATGTCAAATGTATAGCTTGCCTTTGGCTGAATAGGAATACGCTTTTTTTGGATAAGAGTAAGAAGCATATCGTACATACGACCAACAGGATCTTCAATCAGTAAGTTTGCTAACTGTCGATAAGCAGTCCAAATTCGTTCACTTAAAATCGTAATGAGTTTTACAGCAAGTTGTGGCTGAGCTTGTACCATGGTTTCAAAGTTTGCTTTATTGATCGCTAACGCCGTTACTGGTCCATGTGCCACGGCACTGGCCGATCTAGGCTTATTCTCTAAAAGAGCCATTTCGCCAAAAATATCTCCCGGGTTTAAAACCGCAAGCAGTACTTCATTTTGATCGACTACTTTTGTAATTTTAACCCGACCACTTTGGATGATGTAAAGCTCTGATCCAGGCTCATGCTCAATAAAAATCGTCTCACCATCATTAAAGGAAACATTGAGTCCTTGCCGCTTAATTCCAGGATGCTGAAAAGGGGCATTCATGCCTTGTAGGCGAACCTTTGCTTGGGCAGCACGAGGATCTTGTGAGAAGTATTGTAAAAACTTTTGGAATGCATACGCTGCTTGCCTGTATTCTTGCTTGTTAAAATAATATTCGCCCACATCAAACATTAAACGAGGGTCTTCTTCTACTGTATGGTGAAAGGATAATTGCGTAATGGCTTTATCAATAACGCGAAGCCGTAAAGAAAAATAACGAATAATTTTCATTGCAATGGGAGCATTTTTTTGAATTAAAACTCCAAATTGATCTCGACCTACCTCAATCACAGGTACTTGTGTTAGAGTTTGCGCTGTTTCAATATGTGGATGGCCGCTCATACAGGAAACAACCCCAAAAAAATCACCTGGACCTAATATCTTACTGGGTTCTTCTCCTGGAATAGGGATTTCATTCGTTAGCCTAACCTTTCCTTGACGAATAATATAAAAACTTTTTGCTTGTTTCCCTTCCACCACAACAAAGGCGTTAGGGCCAAATGTTGTCATTTTAAAAATTCCACCGGCCATATCTCTTCCTACTTAATTGTCGGCAATTTGCTTCCTTTTGTCAACTCATATTCTGTATTTTTTCAGCGGTTAATCTTTCCCTGTAATTTATGAGGGGGGACACTCCCGACGTACACGGATAGTACTAGTGCCGAGCGAGACAGGATGTCGAAAGCGAGGCCTCGCTTCGGCCGCGCAATCGTTCTTCGAATATAGCTAAATAAAGATATGAATATTTCAAACTTATTTGGCAAGGAAGGATACCTGTACGTTTTCCGTCCCGTCAACCGTACGCTACCCCCCGAGCGTGAAAGCTAGAAAGTAGTACAATCCGTATTAGCTACGATACTCATTACTACTGCATTTTATGCTTACTGGAAAAAGTTAAATTTGGCCTGATTTTGCTCTGCGTAAACGTTCCCTGCAAGAAAGTGGTGAAGTGATAAAAAGTGTGAGTTTTAGAAGCTGGAAATGGCAGTTTTACCCATCCCGCTGACGCCTTGGCGGCCGCCACACCGTGAAATAATGTACTTCAAGGGTTTTTGGCCTATCCGAGTCTATGTATTTTCCATATGTATGCCATAATAAAAATCCCCGCAGGTGCACGTACCACCTTTCCGTAGGTTTTCCCCCTTGCGTTAGCAGCAACCTGTGCACAAGGAGTTCTAAATACATCCGCAG
>RFJE01000291.1 GCA_003695005.1 Candidatus Hydrogenedentota bacterium
AAGTCGTTTTTGTATTAAAGCCAACTTCATACCCAATCATTAAAACAGAAACATCTGGTTTTTCAATAAGCCTTTTTTTCGCTTCTTCCACACGATAATAGTTTACAAATTCATTGAAATTTTTTCCAAATTGCTCATTTAAAATCCGAGAAAGTTGGTGCCGGCTTATTAAACATTCATCGGCTAAATCGTCTAGGCGTAAAGTTTCATCTAGAAAAAGTTGGTCTTCTTCCATGAGCTCTTTTAAGCGGGTACAAATTGCTTCCACGTTAATACCTGTTAACAAAGTACTTTCATATTTCTGTTTACGGATATTCGCCTGTAATGTTACAAAAAAGTTGGGATATTTTGCCATGAATAAATAAATAAAAGCAGTGCTTGCCGAAATACTAAGAGCGCCTAAATGCGAAAGCAATAACGAAGGATAAAAAAAGCGAATACCTAAAATGATAATTCCTAAAAGAGGTGTAATTAAAATAGCATACACTAGTTTTGTATAGCGAATATCATATTCTTTGTTTAAGTGATAGTTTAAATACAGCATACGAAAAAAATAAAAACCAACATGCAGGCCACCTAAAAAAAGGCCAAAGTTTAGCAAGGTAAATTCTCCTTCATATAAGCTTTTTTGTAAAAGTAGTTTTTGTTCTGCAAATGGCTTACTTTGAAAATAAATATCATACCCTAATGCAATGACAGCAGGAATAAAGTGATACTTAATTTCCCGCTTTGTCTCATACGTAAATTCAACCATCTTCATGGCCATTTTAAATATAATAGGACCTGCTAAAAAAATACTGCTCGGAAGCAAAAAAGTTAAAAAAGGAACTTCTATAATAAATCCTGAAAGTAACATGCCAAGTCGCCACTGAACAGAGGCAATAATTAGTGCAGTGTAAAATAAATAACCAGGCTTTTGTCGTTTTCCTGTTTTGGAATCAGGTTCTCGCTTAATCCATTCAGCAACCGCTAACAATAAGCTTAAAAAGACAGCAAAGTAAGTAAAGTGAATATTTACTTCTTTTAATAAGTCTATCATAATTTATCAGAGGGAGATGGCTTTTGACCTGTTTCTTTATATGTGAGATAATCTTTTAAAATTTCTGCATGGTCAAACACAAAATCATGTTTTTCTCTTGGGTTAACCAGCAAAGCTTTTTTTGCATCATCTTGTGCTTTTAACTTACCTTCTCCTTTTGCTACAAAAACCACCGAAACAGCATGACCCCGTGGATCTCGCTTTGGATTGGAATAAACATAAAGTAAATCGATAAGCTCTACCTCTAAATTCGTTTCTTCTTTTGCTTCGCGAATAGCAGCCTGCTCTACGGATTCGCCAATATCCACAAATCCGCCAGGAAAGGCAAAGCCATACGGCGGGTTTTTCCTTTCAATAATAACAATATCCTGTTCCACTTCAATAATAATATCAACTGTTAACAACGGGGTTTGCGGTTTCATTTTTATCGTTCCTTATACTTTTGGTTTCTTTACGAGATTTGCTAGGCGGTCGGGATAATCGGTAATAATTCCATCGACCCCTTTTTCGAGTAGTTTTTTCATTTGCGAAGTAGAATTTACTGTCCAAGGAATTACAGCTAAATTATTTAAGTGACAATCACGAATAAAAGAGTCGGAAATATAATAATAATGCGGTGATATAATATCCGCTTGTACAGCAAGTGCTTTTTGGATGATTTCCTTTTGCTTTTCGGTTCCAAACCCTATTATCATTAATAAGCCTTCCCACTTCGTTAAACTAAATAGGGCTGCTGTGGTAATCCTCGGATTCTTTTTTTTAATTTCTCGTAAAAAGCTCATATAAAAAGACTGTACGATAGCTTTTTTTTCTCGTTTATACTTGCGTAATAACTCTAAAACTCTTTTGGCATGTTTCTTAATTTGCTTGCTGGAAGCGTCCGGATAAATTTTTGCTTCTACATTGGTTATAACACTTTTCTGACGTTGTTGTTCCCAATTTTGCAATTTTTGAAAAAATTCTTCTAAGCTCATTAAAGAAGTGTTAGGGATCAGCTTTTGATCCGGAAAATCCGGATTTTTTACAGACCCACAATCAAACTTTTTTAATTCAGCAAGGGTTAAACTCCGCACAGCAATTGGCTGAAACGAGTCCTTATTTGGTAAGCGACATTTTTGATCTGTAACATATAAATCATGAAAAATAACTAACTTTCCATCTTTGGTTAAAACAGTATCTAACTCCACCGTGTTCATACCATAGTGCATAGCTGCTTGCATAGCAGGCCAGGTATTTTCGGGATACAATCCACGCGCTCCACGGTGACCTTGCAAACTAATTGGCTCTAAAATTGGTTTATTCGGAATACTCTGGCATGCAAAAAGTAAAATAGTAATAGAACTAACTAATCCTAGCAAAATCCATAACAATGATTTTGGGAATGTGCGCATACTTTATTATCGTCTTTATTGTTAAATTGTAAAGAAAGGCGTCAAGTATGTTTTCGGGGGGTTGGGGCTTGAGGGATAGAACCTTGTCGTGCTAACCCTCATAATTTAGATTGACTCATCATTCAAATGAATTGCTTTGGACTTGTGAGCTTAGAAGTACATAAAGAAGACTTAGGAAATGTGCTGATTTATCATTTAATTGGCGAGCTAGATGCTTACACAAGTGATAGTTTTGAAAAGGAAGTCTCGTCCACAATTAACGAAAAGGCGCGCACTTATGTGCTTGATTTGTCCGGACTGGATTTTATTAGTAGTACAGGGATCGGATTAATTGTTGGTTTACGAGAACAGCTCAAAGAAAAAAATTTAGATTTAAAGCTAGCCGAAGCTCAGGAATCGGTAAAAAGAATTTTTGAAATTGTAGGCCTAGATGAAATTTTTGTTTTTTACAATACTGTGGAAGAAGCTATTCAACAAATGACTTAGACCCGAAGTTTATCTGTATAAGCTTCTAATTTCATTAAGACACTCAGTAAAAATTCAAGCGTTTCCATAATATTTTCAGGTTGCGTGCTACATCGAACTAACTGGCGTAATAAGCCTTCTTCAAAATCGGGATGCTTATCTACTACAACTGCGAGTTGTTCAAACGGGGCTGCAATTCCGGAAAGACTCCCCTCTAAGTACATTAAGTATCGAAAAATTCGTAATGCTTCTCTTTTTGTGCGAGCTGCTAATTTCCTTAATATCTGCATATCCTGGTTTTTTTCTAGTATAATTTTCCTGAACGCAAAAGCTAAGCGTCGTAAATCATATTCTAAAAAGAGCCTTAAATGTACATCGTCGATTTTTACATGTTTTAAATCGTTTTTGCCAACAAGTACTTTATAATTTGTTTTCATTTCTAGATAAAAATCAGGAAAAATATCTCCCGACGACATAAACTCTTCTCTCGTTCTCAGCTGGATTTTCCACTGATCAGAATAATGTTTTTTTAAAATCGGTCGCAATCTATCTAAAATAGCTAAATTTATGTATCGCATCACAATTAAGACTGTATGCTTTGCGTGGAAACGCGGGGATTTATACAAATATACACTCACAAGCTCAGGGAAATTGTTTGCTAACTCTTCTGCTAGTTTTCGAGATT
>RFJE01000292.1 GCA_003695005.1 Candidatus Hydrogenedentota bacterium
CGTAAACCGATAAAATAGTATCGGACGATTCGTTCGGAAGCGAACGGAACAATCCTCCCAAATTCGTCCGATGCATCTTCTCTTTCCGATGCCAGTCTTCGGAAGGATGGACGCTATGTCGCGAGCGTCAACCGAGGGCACGGTCTTATGCCGTGCCCTATTTTTGTTTTACTCCCTAATGCGAAAAAAAAATATACCTCTGTGAATCAGGAAGAAATTCTTTCTATCTTGCGAAGGGCAAAAAGAGCTTTTGCAACGATTGAATCTGAAAATGAATTATTAAAAGAAATCTGCAGAATTATTGTAGAAGAAGGAAAATTTGTTTTTGCTTGGATTGGTCTAAAAGATACTTCTGCGGAAAAAAAAGTTATTCCCGTTGCCGAGCATGGCATGGGGACGGATTATTTAAATGAAATTGAAGTAAAATGGGATCATTCTGCATTAGGACAAGGGCCTACGGGAAAAGCCATTCGTACAGGAAAAACACATATAAATGAAGATGTTGAGCAAAATCCGGATTTTGCCCCTTGGAAAGAATTAGCTTTAAAATATAAATTTCGTTCTTCTGTGGCTATCCCGATCCAAGTGCGTAAAGAAATTTATGGTGCCTTAAATGTCTATGGTACAGAAGAAAATTCTTTTTCTAAGGACGTGGTTTCTTTTTTAGAAGATCTAGCATTCGACTTAGCACACAGGATGGAAAATTTACGAGCAACTCAAGAATTAGATAATATGTACCAATTGCTGCGCAAACAATCTATTCGCTTACAATTAATTTATGATAATATCAAGGATGGGATTTTTTTAGCAGATATATTTGGCAATTATATTTTTGCCAATCCTGCGGGTCTAGAAATGATTGGATATACATTAAAAGAGCTTAAAAAGTTACGCATTGAAAATTTATTAGTGAAAGAAGAAATCGAACAAAAGCCTGTCATGTATGATCAAATGTATAAGGGAAAACGACTTACAACGATCCGTAGGATTCGCAGAAAAGATGGCACTACGTTTTTAGCAGAAATTTATGGGCAACAATTGCCCGATGGGCATCTACTCGGTATTATGCGCAATGTGGAAAAAGAATTGCAGGAAGAAGAAGATTTAAGGCGTCTTGCTTTTTACGATGCGGAACTCGGGTTACCAAATAAAAACTTTTTTAAACATTCCATGGAAAATTTTTTGAAGCAAAATGAAGAAGAGCCTAGCGAGGCTATTTTAGCTATCTTAAATATCGATGGCTTTAACCGTATTTTAGATGCTTATGGAAAAGAAGTATCTCATAAAATTTTAAAGCTCATTGGAAAGTATATACAAACAAAAATAGAAGATCCGGATTTTTGGGCTTATGCCGGTGGCGATGAATTTTATCTCCTGATGCAGGGAGAAAATCCAATAGAAAAATTGCATAAGTTTTTTCGAGCATTGAATAGAGAAGAAGCCTCTGTTTTTTCGATTCCGCTAACTGTTGGGGCAGGATATGCTTTATTTCCGGATCATGGTCTTACGCTTTCTGCTCTTTTAAATAAAGCAACCATTGCAATGCATCATGCAAAAAACAAAGGGAGCGGACATATCAGTGAGTATGATGCGCAAATGAAAGCAGAAGCAAAAAAAATTTTAGATTTACAAAAGGCACTTGCGGATGCTATTCAGCAAGGGGAGTTACGACTGCATTTTCAACCACAGTATAATATGCAAGGAAAAGAACTCGTTGGTATAGAAGCTCTTCTCCGGTGGCAATCGAATGGGGAAATTTTATATCCTGGTACTTTTATTTCATTAGCAGAGGATACTGGTTTAATTCATCCTATGGGAAAGTGGGTTTTAAGGAAAGTCGCAGAATATATTGAAAGCAATAAAATTCCAAAAAGTGTGCAAGTTGCGGTAAATGTATCTCCGGTTCAGTTCCATAGCATTGACTTTCCAGAAATGTTATCCGCGATTATAGAAGAGTATAATGTACCTGCAAGCCAAATCACATTAGAAATTACAGAATCGTCTTTTTTTCGAGATATTGGACAGACTCTCGATTTACTACGAAAAATAAAAAAAATGGGATTTCGTCTTTCCGTAGATGATTTCGGGACAGGCTATTCTTCCCTTGCATATTTAATGAAGTTGCCTATTGATGAATTAAAACTCGACCAAATGTTTTTAAAAGAGCTCGGGAAAATACCCCGCACGGAAAAGCTCATTGAATCTATGATTCATTTAAGCAAACATTTAGGTATTGATTTGGTCATTGAAGGAATTGAAACAAAAAAGCAAGCAGACTTTGTTTTAAAGCATTCTGTCATCGGCCAAGGCTTTTATTTATCAAAACCAAAACCGCTTGAAGAAATTTTTGTGTAGACTCTATTCTCCTTGACAGCAAGCCTAGCAAGATGGATGCTTTGTCATGCAAAAATATCTCATGCTAATGTTGTGTTTGCTTCACCCTATATTTTTACATAGCAAACAAAAGTGTTCCTATTTAACGAAAAATGAACTCTCATACTATACAAAAATTTTTGATGGTATTCCAGCCAAACAGCGTTACAAAGAAGAGACCGAATATTTAA
>RFJE01000293.1 GCA_003695005.1 Candidatus Hydrogenedentota bacterium
ACTACCGGTAAGATATTTTTTCACGCACTATGCGCCAATAGATAATACTTGTAATTTGTGGTATTTTTGTCGGTGTCCCCAACTGCGACGATAGTTTTTTCTTCTTTTATACTTAAAACCACGTACTTTAGGTCCTTTTTCTTCGCTTAATACTTTAGCTTTTACAAAAACCCCATTTAAGTATGGTTTACCAATTTCTGTCTTCTCGCCATCAATCACCATTAACACTTTTTCGAGCTGAATTTCCGATCCTGGTTCCTTGTCCGTAAGCTCAACATACACTGTTTGGTTTTCTTGAACGCGATATTGTTTTCCCCCGACTTCTACAATTGCTAACATAAGGCATTGTACGAGATTCAGACTCCACGTCAAGTATTGCTTAAGATCTTGCCTACATTTCAGCGAGGCTTGGCGGCAACTATCTCATTGATTTTCAGTATTTCCTTGTGGCTCATTTGGCTCTAAGGCAGGTAATACTCGCTTGCGAGCAAAGATAAAAAAGAAAGAGATGCCTCCTACAAATACAGCCACTGTAAACGCAAGCAATTCCCCCATGGGTTTTAAAATATAGACGGCTCCAATAAACTGTGCTACAATCACAGTGTAGAGAAAATAAATAACAAATTTTCGAGTCTGAGTGCTAATAAAAAAAGCACCTAATGGAGCTCCTACAATTACAACGGGAATGCAAGCTAACCAAAAATTAAACGCTTCGGGCTGAAAATCTTGAATTACAAAATAATGCAAAAGGAACCCTACCACCGAATTAAAGCCCATTAAAACAACGGAAGTAGGTGTTGCCACTTTTTCCGAAAGCTGATACTTCATTGTCATATATGCAAAAGTAAAAATATCAATCCCACTTCCAAAAATGGCTGTTAAATTGCTTCCTAAAAAACCAACAACTACCATGGCAATTTTATCTGATATTCCAATATGTTCTAAGGTATCTACAACCTTACGATTTTTGATATGATTAATATAGTACAAAATAATAGCAAAACTTAACCAAAATGTAACAAACATCATCTTCGCATAAGCGGGTTTAATATGAGGTACAATAAAATAAGTCCCAAATACAACTCCAAAAACTCCACCAATACTCGCGTAAAAAAGGTAATTTTTTTCAATTAAAATTCTTTTTCGAAATATCACATAAGCAGCGGATGTCATTCCAATGCTTTGGATCGCTAAAGAAAAATTTCTAGCTACTGCTGGTGGTATGTGATATAAGAGAGTCATAACTGGAAATGCAACAGCTCCTCCCCCTTCCGAAGAAGCTCCAGCTACAAAAGATCCAAAAATCATGGTAATGCTCATGTACCAATCTTCTTTAAATATGTACCACTTATTGTGGTAAATCATATAAGCCAGCCAAACTAAAAAAATGACCGCCATCGGTAAAATGCTTGCAATGAGCGCTTCCCGCCGATCTTTCTTATCAGTGTCCATGTCCCTTTGACGTTACTCGAAAAAGAGAATCACGGACAAGGATTTTTTAGCCCCGACCTTTTTCGAATCTAAAAAAAACTTGTCGCTTTGTCCTAAACTTGATTATGTCACATTAGAAATGGTAACTCAATGGATGAGTTGTGATTGGTTATGGCTGTAAATATATGAAGAGTCTCAACATTAGATATCGTCGCAATAGGGTAACCATCTTTCTTGCCCTATTAGTTTTTGTTACAAACAGCTACTATGCACAAAAGCCATCACACCAAAAAACCGTGCAGGAAAGTGTGCAAGAGTCAAAGGAAACCAAAGAGTCCTCGAAAAAACCAAAACAAGAGCCTTCCGAATTTGAAAAGCTGCTAAAAAAAGAACTAGGCGAAGAAACTCCTGAAAAAATTCAAGAAAAACAAGATAGACCATCTTACACCATGCAATTTTTAAAAACTTTGTTTACACTCGCTATTCTACTGCTTATTTTTTACGGTGTTTATAAAGTTATTTTATTTAAACGCCAATTGCCTGTCACAAAAGGAGAGGTTTTTAAGTTATTGTATGAGTACCCTCTCATGCCGGGGAAAAAATTGCAAATTGTAGAATTCAGTGGTTCTTTTTTAATTTTAGCAGTCTCGGATGCAGGTGTGCAGTTAATTACAGAAATTACCGAAAAACATCGGATTGATAACATTCGTTTAGATATTGAAAAAGAAAGCGAAAAACCTCCTGCAGATTTTATGCTAGAACTTACAAAAACAGTAAAACAAAAAGTCGATTCATGGCTTCATCCCGAAAAGAAATTATCGACAGAAATCACCAACGGGGATTTAGAAGCAGCACGCGGCAGTGCTTTAAAAAGTTTAGAGCGATTAAAGCAAAATAAAGATGATTTAAGGGAGAAACTTTAATGCGTTTTTTAGTGCGTAGTAGCTTATTTTGCTTGTTGCTTTTTGGAATAACACTAACCGCTCATGCGCAACAAATTCCGATTCCAAAAATTGATTTTAATATCACGCAAGCTAAAGGTCCGAGCGAAGTAGCTCTTTCCCTACAAATTTTAGCTTTAATTACTATTTTAAGTGTTGCTCCTGCTTTAATTTTAATGCTTACTTCCTTTACAAAAATCATCATTGTTTTTGATTTTATGAAGCGAGCTCTCTCTTTGCAAAATATGCCACCGAACCAAGTTATGGTTGCCCTTGCCTTATTCCTTACTGTTTTTATTATGGCTCCTACGTTTCACGAAATTAATAAACAAGCTCTTACACCATACTTAGATGGCAAAATCAAAACAACCGAGTTTTTTAAAAAGGCCTCGGGGTCTATTCGGAAATTTATGATTAAACAAATCGGAACAGAAGGGATTAAAGAAATTGCTCTTTTTATTCGTTTAAGCAAAGAAAAAAGACCAAAAAATTTTGCCGAAGTTCCGCTACATGTTTTAATTCCTGCCTTTATGCTAACGGAATTAAAAAAAGCATTTATTATCGGGATTTATTTATTTATTCCCTTTTTAATTATTGATATGGTTGTAGCAGCTACGCTTATGTCCATGGGAATGATTATGCTTCCCCCTGTGATGATATCTCTTCCTTTTAAGATTATTTTGTTCGTGTTAGTGGACGGTTGGTCTCTACTAACCTATGAAATTGTAAGGAGTTACGCCACATGAGTGAAGCAGACGCCATTACGCTTTTGCGCGATGCCATGTGGGTTACCATTAAGCTATCTGCTCCCATGCTCATTATTGGAATGCTAGTTGGCTTAATTATTTCTATTATACAAACAACAACTAGCATCCAGGAGCAAACCCTTACGTTTGTACCAAAGCTAGGTGCCATTGTGCTTGCGCTTATTTTATTTGCTCCTTGGATGATACAAACGATGATAGACTACATGAAAGAGCTTTTCCATCTCATTGGCGGAATGTAATTTATGGAGTTTTTTTCCAAACAGTTTGAAGTCGCTGTTTTAATTTTAGCTCGTTTTTTAGCCATGATGAGTGTAGCCCCTTTTTTTAGTGGCCAAACATTGTCTTATTTTTATCGTGCATCTATTGCCTTTTTTGCTGCCCTTCTTTTAGTGCCTGTTGTAAAAATTACCCCCGAAGCACGGGACTGGATTCACCAGTTTTACTTCTTAGCCATTTTAGAGCAAGCTTTTATTGGCTTTTTAATTGGAGTTGGCTTACAATTTTTATTTGCTGCCTTTCAAATGGCAGGAGAGTTTTTCTCTACCCAGATGGGTTTTGGAGTTAGCGAAGTTTTTGACCCTATGTCGCAGGTAAGCTTACCTTTAATGGGAACGATTAATAACTTATTTGCTCTCTTTGTTTTTTTTATTTCTAATGCACATATTTACTTAATAAAAGCAGTCGCATAT
>RFJE01000294.1 GCA_003695005.1 Candidatus Hydrogenedentota bacterium
ACACTCTTGCATGGTCAGCAAGCATTATGAGTATGTTATACACTTCCGGCTCCCATTCAACCGACACTTTCTTATACTTGCTGACTGTTGGATTTTTCCTTCTTACGCGGGTAGTATTACAAACCTTATGGCGTCTTACTTTTTTCGCTAAAATCCGAATACAGGCGGAAATGATTTCTGTTGTACTCATTTTTATTTCATGTTGCTTTAATTTTTCTTTTGCAGCTTTTATCCGGTAAGTCTGCCATTTCGGTAAGGTAATACTAGTATCATATTGCTCGTCTTGAGCTCGATTAACAAGATTCAGGATTGCTTTCCCGCTTTGGCGCGGGGACAGGGAGAGGGGATTCACTCTTCTCTTTTTATTCACATTGCCTCCGGAACCAGCTTTACCATAACGGATATTTTGTAAAGTATATTTTTTGTCAATGCCAAGGGTACGCACTTACGATACTGAAAAACTATTTTTTTACTCGACGGGCTTACGCAAAAAATAAAACTCAGGCATGGAATATCCAATGCCGCTTCCACACATCATCCAGCGCTATGCTTTCTATATTGGGCTTCTTATTTTATGCTGCATTATCTTTTTTTTAGGAAAAACCCCGACCATGAGTTTCGAGACATACCGCAATTTATTTATTGTAGTATTATTCCTTATGGTTCTATTTCTTCTAATATGGGCTTATGTTTTTTGGAATAACCGTCAGTCTATTTTTCAGATATTAGGTCCTATTTTTATGATCCTGCTTTTTCTGGGGGCTATTGCTAGACACTTTTTATACCGCGAATATCCTATTTCCATTGCTCCGGGGGAAGCAGTTCGATTTTCGCCAGATTGGGTTGAGCCGGCTTGGAAAGTAGCCACTGCTTTTTCTAAAGAAGATAGTTTGTTTGGCTATCTTCGAAAATTAGATATGCTAACCAACGCTTTTTTGCCTTCGGATAAAAAAAGTCTGCAGGACGAAACCGTAAAGCGAGAAACAAAACTGCTTCGGATTCTAATGGATAAAAGTATGATATTACTGAATAATGAAAATATTCCTCTTTCTAAAGGGGAAAAACTTTTTCAAGAAAACAATACTCTTTTTCTGGATGCTTTTTTAAAAAGGCAAGAAAAACTTCGTCAAACTAAAACATTTACTCCTGCGGCATGGCGTAAATCCGTAAAAGAATTCTTTCCTATTATGGCCTCCCGTCTTTTCTTAAAATTCGTTACTCCGGATAAAGCTCCGCTGTATCGATTGAGCCGTTTAGAAGTTTTTGTACAAAAACAAGCTTCTCCTAAAATTTTAGACTTTGCCATTGGCTTACGAGCCACAGGGCTGCCGGAAATACAAATTCCAAGAGGTGCTAGTATGGTTTTATCGGGTAAACAATTTGGTTTAGGAATTCAGCCTGTGCGTATAAACAGTTGGATTCGCACTCCCCTACAGAAAAACGAAGATTCCATTTTACTTTTTACCGGTGATACAGCATTTGGCATTTCCTTGCCGTTTGCTATAGGAAAAAAGCAGAGGATTGGGGAAGGGTTTTTAAATACCTATCTTGCCGAAGAAAATACTAAAAAAGATTTAACTGAAAACATCATCGAATGTCGCTCTTTAAATACCGAGCAAGAACGATGTAAACAAATGAAGGAAGCTACTCCGTGGACTTTTGCTACTATCTTATTTTTTAAAAAAAGCAATGCTCTTCTTTTTTGGATTCCTTTTTTTGCTTTTCTGCTATGGTTTAGTTATTTTGTTTACAAAGACGTATCGCATAAAATAGAGTGATTCTTACTTCTTATTATTACCCGTTTCAAGAAGATTTTTTATTAAATGGGATTTCCGGCACAACCGGCTATTTTTTTAAAAAAGATGGTGATATTTTTGCAGATATTCCTACATGGTTTTTATCTCATGAACAAAAGAACGAAATTTTTAGAAAACTTACAATCATCCAAATGCCACAAAGACCAGAAAAACTTAAGCTGCCAAATTCAAAAATAACAGCTTTACTTGATCGTGCAAAAGAAAAACTTTTTTTTAATCCATCGCCCTTACCTACACAAGCTTTTCCAAAAATAAAGTCTAATTTTATTTTGCCGGATAGAATTCCTTTTCGGAAATTTCAGACGCTGATTCAGGAAGCTTATCAAAAAGGTTTTTTTGTTTTTAAGATCAAGTTGCGCCCGCAGAATCTTATCAAATTGAAAAACATTTTAAGCACATTCCCTTATGAAAACTTTCCTAAAATTCAATTCCGTTTTGATGGCAACCAAAGTCTAAACTATGACGACTTAAAAAACTTCATTTCTGTTATTCCTAAAGAAAGAATTGATTATATTGAAGATCCTTTTGCTAAGGAACAGGATAAAAAAATTTGGATAGAAAACCAAAAAGTGCAATTAGCAGCCGATGAATCTTTTTTAAAACAATTTTATGCTACTGGTTCTGCAGAAGAAGCCATTTCAAATATACCGGAAGAGATTTTGATTGTAAAGCCTAGTTGGATCGGAGCAAATTTTCTGGTTTACCAACTTGTTAAAGTAGCAAGGAAGCTGAAAAAGCGAGTGATCTTTACTTCGGTATTTGAATCACCCTATGGTATTTATGATTTACAAAAGCTTGCTTTAGAATTCAGACCGGATGAAGTTCATGGGTTAAGCTTAAATATTTTCCAAGATGATTTTGCAGAGCAAGCTTAATCCAACCACAAGTTCTTTATCCGGACGCGCTAAAGAAATCCGGATACACTGTTCTAAATGTGGCCAAGTTCGTTTTGGGGCAAAGTAATGACCGGGAACAATAATCACACCTTCCGCAGCACATTTTTTGTATAACTCTTCTGCTGAGATTTTTAAATCCGGCAGCCAAAGCCACAGAAAAAAAGCCCCTTGTGACTCATGTAAAAAATAGCGTGTTTTCGCCAATAAATCATCAATGACATTTTGTGCAATTTTTGATTTTTCTCGATAATAAGGTAGAACATGACTCAGGCACAAATCATCCATTTTATTAGCTTCAAAAATTTTTTTCACTAACGCAGGACCAATCCCGCCGGGGGATAAAGAGAAAATACCCTGCATTTGGCTAAGTCTTTCAATGACTGTTTCTTCGGCAACCACAATCCCTGTCCGCAATCCGGGAAGTCCTAATTTAGAAAGCGAAAAACTTAAGATAAAATTTTCGTGCCATTCATATTCACCCTCTGTAAAAATAACTCCCGGGAAAGGATAACCATAAGCATTATCAATTAAAACAGGAATCGAATATTTTTTTGTTACAGTAGAAATCTCATCTAAAATTTTTTTTTCTAAAACACGAGAAGTAGGGTTGCTCGGCCTTGAAAGAGCTAAAAGACCAATTTCATGATGATGATCTTGAAGCATGGCCATGAGCTTTTCCTTGTCTATCTCATAAACAAAACGATGTTTTTGTAATGGCCGTACTTTGCCTTCCATGGCTGTAAACATGTCCGGGAAAAGACCTAAATCATGATAGCCAATGTATTCCGGCAATATCGGAAATAAAACTTGCTTAATGCCATTTTGAAATTTACCTGCAAATAAATGAAATAATAAGAAAAAAGAACTTTGTGATCCATTTGTAATTAAGATATTTTCTTTACGAATGAGTGCCGTAAATTTGCGAGAAAAGTAGTCCGCTAACACTTCGCGGAAGGCAACATTGCCCGCAGGATGATCATAAATACCAAAAGCCCGTGCATACTCTTCCGGTGAATCTAAAAGATCATGATTGGCCTCGGAAATAGCATCGAGTACCTCATCAATAATGGCAGGATTTCCACCTCCTAAAAAAAATGTTTTTGATCCCGGGCTTAATCCGACATCTAAATCTTGCATTAAGCGAACAATCCCGGAATCTTTCGAAACCCTCTCTGAAAATTCCGAAAACGTATAGTCCATTATCCGGCTTTTTTTCGCTTTCTCAGCGAAGGATTCAGAATTTTTTTACGCAAACGTAAATTTTCGGGGGTAACTTCTAAAAGCTCATCTTCATTTAAAAAGTCTAAAGCTTGCTCGAGTGTTAGCTTTTTAGGTGGTGTTAGCTTTAATGCATCATCACTACCTGCTGCGCGCATATTCGTTAATTTTTTCGTTTTAATAGGATTTACATCTAAATCCGTTTCTTTCGCATGCAGTCCAATAATCATTCCTTGGTATACCTTGGTCTGTGGCGTAATAAATAACTCTCCTCGATCTTGTAAATTAAAAAGTGCATACGCATTTGCAACACCATTTTCCATACTAATAATAGCACCGCGCACTCGGCCAGGGATTACCCCTGCAAAAGATCGGTACTCTAGAAAACGAGAACTCAATGATCCTTCTCCACGGGTCTCGGTTAAAAAATAAGATTGAAAACCAATCATCCCTCGAGTAGGGATTTCGTATCGAATGCGAACCGTCTCTTCGGAAAGCGGTATCATTTCCATCATTTGGCCTCGCCTTCTGTTGAGCTCGCGAATAATACTTCCACTAAAAGGTTCCGGCACATCCATAATAACTTCTTCATAAGGCTCTAGCTTAACTCCGTTTTCCTCGCGAAAAATAACTTGTGGCCGACCCACCGCAAGCTCAAAACCTTCCCGCCGCATGTTCTCTACTAAAATAGCAATTTGTAATTCTCCGCGTGCACTTACTTTAAACGAATCTCCAGTTTCTTCTACGCGTAAAGATAAATTTGTACGTAGCTCTTTTTCTAAACGATCTCGAATATTTCTAGAAGTTACCTTATCACCTTCTTGCCCAGCAAAAGGGGAATCATTAACATAAAATTGAGCACTTACCGTTGGTGGCTCAATTTCAATGCGAGGTAAAATGGTTTTGTTCTCCGGATTTGATAAAGTATCACCAATTGTCATTTCGGGAATACCAGCAATCGCTACAATATCTCCTGCATTTGCTTTCTCGGCTTCTATCCTTTTTAAGCCTAAAAAGGTAAATAATTTTGTAACCCGATGAGAGCTCTCTTCCCCCTTCTCGTTTCTTAAACAAACCATGTCCCCTGTTTGCAGACTACCACTGTAAATTTTACCAATACAAATACGACCTAAATAATCATTGTAATCAAGCGTAGTTACTTGGAATAGAAAATCATTTGAGGTCCTTTGCGCAGTAGGTGGTTGATCCGCAGTTCTCGGTGAAGTGGAAAAAAGGCCTGCTCGGCGCAGGTCCGCAGGCTCCCCCGAGGACTGTTTGAGCACGAGCAGGTCTTTTTTCCCTATTTTTATTTCCCCACCAGCGAATCTCGGCGTTTCGCCGAGATTCGCTGGTGGCACATACTTTAATATGGTTTGAAAGAGTGGATCTAAATTTTGTCCTCGTTCATCTGCATGCAAAGAAGACCAACCTTGTTTGGCAGAGGCATAAACAACTGGAAATTCAATTTGCTCATCTGTCGCACCAAGCTCCATGAAAAGCTCCATTGTATCATTCACCACTCTATCTGGATCAGCACCTTCGCGATCCATTTTATTGACCACTAAAATAACCGGATGGCCTAAAGATAAAGCCTTTTGTAAAACAAATCGTGTTTGTGGCATCGGTCCTTCAAAAGCATCCACTAAAAGTAGGCAAGCATCTACCATTCGAATGACACGCTCAACTTCTCCACCAAAATCAGAATGGCCCGGGGTATCCACAATATTGATTTTAGAATCTGCATAAAAAACCGCTGTATTTTTAGACCAAATCGTAATGCCACGCTCTTTTTCTAAATCGTTTGAATCTAGTACACGTTCTCCTTCTTCTTTAGCATCTAAATTCTGACAAAATTTTAGCATTTCATCCACAAGAGTGGTTTTGCCATGATCCACATGAGCAATTATAGCAATATTCCGAATCTCCATGGGCGCACCAATCCCCCCACTCTACCACGGGAAGGCCCTTAGGATAAGGGTATGTGGGTGGCGACCTTCTCCCTGG
>RFJE01000295.1 GCA_003695005.1 Candidatus Hydrogenedentota bacterium
AAAGTACTTGCAGATGGTAAATTATTTAATTGAGATGGAAAACTTGGTAAAGACGATACATATTCTACCGTTGATTTTTTCCAGCTGGAATTGGTGACTACAACCACCTTTGAGGTGGCTCCAATATCTGAACAGTTAAAAGTTGACTTATCCAACATAAGCGTATCAATACCACAATTGTCGTAACTACCATTATCTACATCATTGGGAGATATCGAAGCTTGACCATTGGAATCAAGTTGAACGGTGACATTTTGGGTTATAACGGTTGGAAGAGTGTTGTCCGTAACCGAAACGGTAAATGATCCGGTATCACTGCCGCAAACATTGGTTGCAACAGCAACTACGGGCGTTGAACCTACATTAAAGAAGCTACCCGATGTTACGGAATAACTAATGGTAGGGACCGGGGTGCCGGTTGCACTGGCATTAAAAGTAGCGATGGCACCGCATTGGCCTGCATCATTTATCAGCGAAATATTATTAGGAACGCTTATCACAGGTGCCGTATTTACTGTAACGGTGATGTTAGCACAATTATCACTGAATTTACCATTCTCATAGTTTCTGGCATAATAGGTAGTTGTAGCATTCGGAGAAACAGTAAGGGAATTTCCAGTTCCTACTTGCGTAAGCCCGCAGCCTCCGGTATACCAATATACCGTGCCCACAGCTCCATTACAAGTTAATGTTGTTGAAGAACCGTTGCATATGGTATCGGCAGTTGCCGTTATTGATGTCGGATCGCTGGGTTTGTTAGCTTCCACTTTAAAGGTATAATCTTCAGCCTCACCGTATGAGACACTATTACAAGGATCAATGGGGGGTGAATATCCGTAATATTCGCTGCGGACGCGCATACGATGTGAACCGGAAGCAGCATTTACAGGAACCGTAAAACTTGCGGTTACTGTGTATGATCCATATATATTGTCATAAGAAATTACTTTTTCGTTCGAAGAAAAAACACCGTCATCATTGTAATCAATCCAAACGGAATAATCCATAGGATATCCGGTTGATGAAAAGCTCATTGTCATAGACCCGCCTTGTATCTGGCTGGCACTATAAGTTTGAGAATAGTCACCATATCCAGCAGAACAACCTGAGTTATTGCTGAAATTGGTAATGCCACCGGAAGTAGATACATTCGTCATGTGCATATAAGTACATGAATAATATGTCGTAGGATTACAATAATTTAAAGATGCTACAAAGGAATATTCCTGTCCATAAGATGTGCCAACTTTATTGGTAGCATATGCCCTAACATAATAAGTTTGCCCCAGTGTCAGTCCTGTTAATGTACTTGAATAACTTCCGGGACCTGCTCCATCTGTAGTGTGTGCATCGGAAATGGTAGGAGAACCTGTGGTATTCCAGCAAACACCACGAGCGGTTGTTGTTTCACAGTTCGGGTCAACCGTGCCACCTGACACAGCCGTTGTTGGAGTAATATTGGTTATTGCAGCAGTGGCTACAGTGGGTAGTAAACCGAACTGATGTACCGTTGCTACAACACTGGCAGTGTAAGTACATTGTCCCGATGAAACGGTAACCGTATAAGTTCCAGAATTTGATACTGAAGAATTTGTAATAACAGGATTTTGAGCCGTAGAACTAAAATTGTTCGGTCCAGACCACGAATAGCTGGCACCGGTTACCGGAGTTACTGTTAAAATCAGATCCTCTCCTTCACAGGGATCATTACTTGTAGTAGTCAGGTTCAATGTAGGTGGAACTACATGTACATTAAATGTTTTAGTAGATGTGTAATTTTGGTTATCCGTTGCAGTAACAGTAACCTGAGTTGTACCGGGACTGAATGTCGAGCCCGATGAGATAGAGTATGTTACGGTTGGATTAGGATCACAAGCATCTACTACCGTAAGATTGTCAAAGGTAACAGGTACAGCAGTACAGCTTGTAACTGTAATATCGGGTGCTGTGATTACCGGAGGTGATTTGTCTACAAAAGTAGCATTAATAGTTCTGGGATACAATCCGGTACATGCTTGTGTTAACAGATATGTATTACCCTGACTGATGGTTATCGATACCGGAGTACCGCAAGTTGCCGGAGCAAAATCATAATAAACCCAGTTATTATAATTATTTGCCAAACCCGAGCATGTCCCAAGGACGGTAACACCGGAAGAACCAGCAGGAAGCCCACTTAATGTTGTTGTATTGATAAATCCGCTAGCATCCAGGCTTTGAGTAACAGTTGTTGACCCATAACTGGTTGTAATAGTCATGCCGTTATTCACAAGAGAGCTTGCGTTTAGTGGTCCGTGCCAGTGTTCAATATAAACACGAACAAATCCATTGTTCAAGATAGTGTACGCTATCTGAACACCATGGGAAGATACCTGCCCCGCCATCATAATGGCCAGGAGCATCAAGAAAAACTTTTGTAATGAATTTTTCATAAGCTTAAAATTTTGTTTACTAAATTGATTATCATTAAATTAAAAAAATGTGAAACTTTATACTGAGAAACTTTATTTTCATCTTTAAATATTTTTTATATGACAATATTTTTTTAAATTTGTCGCAATTAAGACTTATTCTAATTTAAATAAAATTTTTTGTTATGAAATACGCTTTTTTGTATACGAAAACCATCAACAAAGTCCTTGTATAATCTATCACAATGGTCTACAAATACTTACATTTGTTTTCAATTAATTTTCCTGGGCTACAAACCAATTATTTCTTACCACTTTTTCTGGTACTAAACTTATTCTTATTTCATGCTAAATCTGCAAACAGCAGCATTTTTTTTATTAAATCCCAGGCAACATCCACATCCACCAGAAATTTTTACTATGGAAGTAAAAAAGAACAATCCCAATGGAAATCCATTAACGACTCAGCTTCTACTAAAAGTAAAGATAATGAGGTCAAAGCTTCAAGGCATTACAAACTCGGAAAGCAATATATTACTAAAGGTGAATACCCATTGGCAATAGAGCATCTGGAAAAAGCATCAAATTATTTTAACAATGAGGAAAATCTGGCAAGCACATATCTATATCTGGGAAAAGCCTACATGCTTAATATCAATCCGGCTTCTGCAATAAAGAATTTTCTTAAGGCTTATGAATTATATCAATCTGAAGGGAATGTAATTGGAAAATTTGCAACATTGGTTGAAACGGCTGAATGCTTTAGAAAATTTAGTAGATATAAGGAAGCTGATAGCACATTAAAACAAGCTATCATATTACAAAGTACATCTGTAATTCCCCTCGACCTGATTTTCGGACTTTATAGCCGTATATCGGCTGTTGCTAATGAAACCGGAAACATTGACAAAGCAATGATATTTTCTAAAATGGCACTTAAAATTGCCAGCCGGTTAAAAAATCCAATTTACAAAGCAGTATCATTAAACGAAATAGCCAACATTAAGCAAAAGAAAGGAGATATTTCCGCCATTGACGACTACCTGTATGCGGCATACTTGCGAAAAAAAACTAAACAAATGCGTGATATGGCATCCGTTTATTCCAACATAGCCAATTGGTATTACTTGCAGGGGCAATATAATACTTCACAAAAATATCTGGATACACTTGCCCATATATCTCAAAATAAAAGCTGGCCGGTAATTGAACTGGAATTAGACGGTTTTCGGGCCGCAAATTACAGAGCTCTTGGCGATTATAAAAAAGCTCTTCATTTTCAGGATAAACATTATCAGCATTTGATTGAATATCTAAATAAAACCCACAAAATAGAGTTGGAAAAAGCCAATTTTAATTATTTTATAAACAAAAAAGAATTGATAATTCAAAATCAAAAAGAATTAATTGCCCGCGATAAGCAATTGCTGGATATTAGAAACAAGCAAAGGTTGATTTTTCTAATCGCTTTTCTGATTTTTTTAATCTTATTTTCCATCGTTCTTTATTTATTTG
>RFJE01000296.1 GCA_003695005.1 Candidatus Hydrogenedentota bacterium
GTGTCATTCGACAAGCAGGCTCGCATTATGCTCGGGAAATAGGTCAGATAAAAAATTTAGTACGTGAGATTCGCCGAAACTACCGCCTACATGCAAAAGACGAGAATATGAAAGAGTATGTAGAGCGTTCGTTACAAGAGTTAAACCAGCTAGAAAAAAATTATATTGAGATATTATTTGCACAAGTTCAACTTGGAAAATTTAAAAATTTGCGGCCGGAAGATTTTTCGAAACGAATTGAAGAATTGGATCAAAAAATCGAAGATGCTATAAGCAAAGGCAATTCAGATCTTGCTGATATTTTAAGACAGCAAAAAGAAATTTTAGAAAAAAGAAAAAATAAAGTCAATAGTGGTCAGCAAATGGCTGAAATTTTAGAAGCGCAAAAGCAAACAGTAAAAGAAACATTAAATTTACTTCGAGATTCTTCTCTCGATCCAACGAGCTTGCCACAGCAAACCGAAAAAGTACAAAAGGTACTGAATGCATTTGACTCCCTGCATGATACTTTTCAGGAAATTGAAACACTCTCTAATGTATCTACTGTTCGTTTGCGACAATAAACCCTTCTTTTTATGAAAAGAAAGGTTGTATCGTTTTTACTATTAGTTGTGGCCATTGCTGCCGGCATTTATGGTGGCATTTTATTTTATAGAAGTCACTCAAGACCGGCCATTGAAAAAGCATTAGATAGTGGTAAGCCAAGTGTAGGTCTTATTTTATTACAGGAAGATTTATCCCAAAGCAAAAGCTTAAAAGCAATATCCGTAGTACAAATTTTGCCAAACCAAAAAAAAGTAGCCTTTTATTCGTTTTTCCCTCAAATGAAATTATCCGAAGATACAGACTCTTTAATTACCATTTTTGCAGAAGACGGCTCGGAAACTCTTGCAGAAGTATTAGGCAAAGCATTAAATTTAACTATAGATTGGACGATTCGTCTCGATGATACTTTCTTTGTTCATCTTGTAGATTTAGTAGAAGGGATACCTTGGTTTTTTAGTAAAGATTTTTTAATGCAAAAGGAAACCTTACCCACAGGGGAATTTATTTTAGATGGTTCTCTTGTTCGCAAAGTTTTACATCCTCCTGTTTCGAATTCCACAGCACCGGCATTTGAGCTTTTTCGCTATTATAGTTTTTTACTGAATGCACGAGAAGATGCAAATAGAATTTTTCCGATTTTATTAACAAAGCCAATTTTAGGATCTCTTTACAAAAAAGTACAAAGTACATTAAGTAAAAGAGAAGTGTATGCAATTTTATCTTACTTAAAAAGTCACAGTCCTTTTTATCCTTTTTTTCTTGAACTTCCTGTAAAAGTATATGAATCCAAATTTTTACTCGATCGTGAAACCGCTTCTTTATATTTAGGAAAATTTCGCAGATTACTAGAAAAAAAATTTCGTATGGAAGATCGCTTTCCAAAAGTTGAAGTAAAAAATGGAACATACCATGCAGGATTAGCACGTAAATTAAGAGAAAAACTATCCCGACTTGGCTTAAAGGTATTAGAGTTCAGTAACGCGGATAGACATAATTATAAACAATCTGTTTTAATTGACGTCAGTGCGATGCCAATTTATTCGGATGTTTTGCAAAAGCAGCTAGGCCTATCACGAGCTTATCATTTAATAGACCGATCCTTGTTTACCGATATGATTATCATTGCTGGCGAAGATTATAAAAACTTAAAATTTGAAAGGGGTCACTATGAGTAATGCATTGTTATTACACGGGGATGCTTCTATGGATTTAGTAGAAATTGCTCGCTTGTTAGACGAAGAAAAAGCACAAGATATTTTGCTTTTAGATTTAACCGGCGTGCATAACTATTTGTCTTATTTCTTAATTGCAACGGCATTATCTCCCCTTCATTTAAAAAAATTGTACGATTCATTACATCGGCCTGAATTAAAAAAATTATACTCTATTGAAGATGGTGCGAATGCCGATCCTGAAAGTGGCTGGGTTATCCTTGATTTTGGTTCTTTTATTGTACACTTATTTACAAAGGAAAAAAGAGAACTGTATAAATTAGAAGACTTATGGTCTAAAGCCAATGTAGTACCGTGGAAAGGATGATACTTTCTGCATGAAAAAAATTTCCTTTTTTAATCACGAATATACCTCCGAAACAAAACGTTCTTTCATTGTAAGTGCTGGTCGCACAGTAACAGGATCCGCTTTAGAAATTCCGGTTTGGGTCATTTTTGGCAAAACTCCATCTTTTTCGGCTTTTTTTACTTCCACGGTACACGGGGATGAAATTGCAGGGATCCGGATTTTAGAAAATGTTTTCCAAGCAACCAATCCTTCGACTGTACACGGGGTTTATGTTTTTTTGCCAATTTTAAACCCCTGGGGATTGCAAAACCAAACTCGTTATATGCCGGATAGGCGAGATTTAAATCGATCTTTTCCTGGAAGTGCCACAGGATCGATGAGTGCAAGGTTAGCTCATTTTTATTTTGAAAATGTTATTAAAAAATGCCAATTTGGACTAGATTTACATACAGGTGCCAATCACATTGAAAATGCTCCGCAAATTCGCGGCAACATGGAACAAGATACAATAAGACAATTAGCAGAAGACATTCCGGATATAATACGGATTCATTCAAAAGCATCTGCAGGAACGTTGCGCAAAGCAGCTGCGAACCGAAAAATCCCTGTGCTTCTGTACGAAGGGGGGGAAGCTTTTCGGTTTGAAAAAGCAAACATAGAAGCCGGCACGCAAGTTTGTCTGCGCCTTATAGAACTTTGGCAAAAGTTTAGTTCTCTTACTACGAATAAGCAACGACGAAAAGCAAGTATCTATCAGTCGCATGGTTGGCTGCGAGCTTCGCATCCGGGAATCTTTATTCCTAAAGTCAGTCCCGGCCAAAGTGTGCAAAAAGGTCAATTGCTTGGCTATTTAGAAAGTTTTACCACAGAGAATCCTAAAATGCTTTTTGCAAAGCAAGATGGTATGATTATTGGCATTCGGCAATTACCTGTTGTATATGAAGGCGATCCACTTTTACATTTTGCCATACCGTTTCTGGACAGCGATTCTCGGCGCTACGCCGAGAATCGCTGAAATCAAATTAAAAATAGGGAAAAAAGGCTCCCTCACCTTTTTCTGCGAAAAAGGTGAGGGATGCTCAAA
>RFJE01000297.1 GCA_003695005.1 Candidatus Hydrogenedentota bacterium
GTTGGTGAACAAAATAAATTTAGGTATTAGGTATTATAGTGGTGAGCCTCAATATGAGCAAACGGCTAAATACATGGGAGTTACAAACAGCGCAAAAGTCACAATGCCCGCAACTATTTTGCAATTGATGATTGGTTTTAATTTATAAAGTTGACGGGTGAGACAAGTTTGCACATATTTGCATGCACCAGAATATGCCACACAGCTCATCAATTGGTGTTTTGTATTTTTTTACGTGGCAAAGCTATTGATTCGTGGGCCGTTGGCCAGCACGATGAGATTAATAAACGAGGAGAAAGAGGAATGTCAGTCATTAACCGATTAGCCACCTCACTTGGGCGACGGGATGACGTTCTCAATCAGAAGCTTGCCAAAGAATTAGTGGAAACACAAGCAAGAGCCGACATTGAGGAGTTGGTTGCCAACCTCAGGCATCAAGACCGTAACATCCAAAGTGATTGCATTAAGGTTTTGTACGAGATCGGTTACATTGCGCCGGAATTAATAGCGGAGTACGTAGAAGATTTTTTAGCTTTGTTGAGGAGCAAGAACAATCGTCTGGTTTGGGGAGGAATGAGCGCATTAGCTACCATAGCAGAGCTAAAGTCAGATGTATTGTATCAACATTGGCACGAAATAAAAGCTGCCATAGAGCAAGGCAGCGTGATTACTGTGGATCGAGGGATCAAAACCCTTTCAGCGATAGCAGGAAAAAGCGAGCAGTATCGTAAAGCAATTTTGCCCTATCTGCTGGAACATTTACAGAAATGCCGACCTAAGGATGTGCCCCAGCGAGCAGAAGCGATATTGAAAGCCATAGATAGCGAAAGCAAAGAGCGGTTTGCTGAAGTGATACAAATGCGGATGACAGATATGCGGCCACCACAAAAGAAACGATTAGAGAAAGTGCTTGCCGAGGCAAAAAAGTTGTAATCGTGGCGCTACCTAATCCGGCTGCAGCAGACAGCGGCTCCACCGATCGCGAAAGGCAAAGAATGGTAGCATGTTGCATTGGTGATTATGTAGTCTCTGTCGCTGCTGTGAGCCACACGTTATGCGTAATAATGTTATGAAATACATATCACCAGAATATAAATCTTTGTTATGACAGGTAACACAAAGAAAAAGAAAAAGATATCTACAAGCGGACTAATTACTTTAACTTTCCTACTTTCACTCATGGTAATAAATGTCATTTGGTTGATCATACGTGTGCATGGTGGTGTATTGATAGCTATCGTATTCTATGCAGTTGTATTTTTTCTTTGTTTTAGAAGTCGGCATTTCGGAGCAGGCGTAATCGCCTACATCTTTGGATTGAGTTTTGCGGGTATTGTGTGCATGTACTTGATCTACAGACAGGAAGATCAGCGCCTCATCTAGAAGTTTGGAGATAGGTATAAAAGTTACATGAAGTCTGTACCAGCGATAAATATCTTTGCTGGAATTATGCAGCTTCTACAGCAAAGGAAGGGGCAATCAAAGCCATGGGCGGGGTAACACGCGCTTACATCTGACGCTGCTTCGCGGCACTGGTAAAGCGGGCTGTTATGTGCACAATTAAATTTTTAAATCTGATAGTTGAATAAGAATAGTAGAAAGGAATGATTATGAAAGGGAAAAATTGGCTAATTATTTCGGCTGTTATCATGATTATTGTAGGCGCTTTAAGAGCAGTAGGTGGAATTGCTTTATTAGCTAAAGGTAATCAGTTAGATACGGAAGTTCCAATAATCGCCTCAGACATGCAAATTTACATTGTCTCAATTGGGTTAATGATAATCGGCATTTTATTTGTTTACGCAAGTACAAACCTTGTACGAAAATATTCTAAAAAATGCTGGAATTTATGCTGGATTGTCTTATTACTTTTCCTTTTAATGGGACTGTTAAACGGATACTTATTGTTTGGTCAGCCATTAGACCAAGGGCAGAAAATTAATCTGACAGTAGCCATTTTGGTTGGTTTATTTTTGTTTTTAGGCAAATCTGCCTTGAAAACTGAAAAGTAAAATACAATATGTGGATTGCAAAACAATACATATAAGACGGAAAAAACCAAATTTACCAAGAAGCATATGACAAGCGCATGCATTTGTATTTTCAACGAGGACGATGTAATGGCATTTTGAAAGTTTATCAAGCGTGGCAAAGCTGGTGAGCGCAGGCTGAAAACCTCAAATGATCCCTTTACTGTCGCAGCAACCGGAGAAGTGAAAAACACGATTTTCTTTAAAATAAATTATAGGCACGTACAAGAGGTAAAAAGCCTGCTTATTTGTACTCGCTTCTTATTATAAGGTTCGGTCTTTCTGCCTTGTGCCCTGAATATGATGGAACATTCTTTAACAAAAACTTCAATTGTCCCTTGCCTTATGCAATTTTGATTCATATTTTTCATTTAGGAAGTTAATAATTGGTTGTGGCCAGGCGTTTAACATTTTGCTGCACAAGTCGAGTCGGTGTTAATTTTATAGGTAATTGTAGTTGTGTTTAAAAAATGTTTGTTTGTTAAGTAATAGAA
>RFJE01000298.1 GCA_003695005.1 Candidatus Hydrogenedentota bacterium
ATGCAGACGATTATTTTACGCAAACTGCTGCTATGAATATAGGCTTGTTTGCTCGTCAAGATGTTGTTATTTTTGGTGGATTTGTTGTTAAGGAAAGTTCCACACAAGAAGCACCTATTATGGAAATCCAAATTGCTATTTTAGATATTGGAAAGCAAAAGGTAATTTCCGATTTCACGATGAAAAATCCTATTGATAACACTATTTTTGAAACTGTAGATAAAATTGCAGAGAGGATTGTAAAGGAAGCTTCTGCGGTGTTACCGAGCAAAGAAGATTTTGCAAAAGGGCGTTTTCATAATCCAATTCCTTCCTTTGCAGAAATTGCCGTACGTGGCCTTTATGCCCCTGTAGCCATTGCAGCAAATACAAAAGTGCAAAGCAATTCATCTCAAACAAGTGGGGACTTTAAGCAAATTCTTGGATTTCAAGCTGACTTTCATTATTTTGGAATTCTTTTTGAGCAATTAGGGGCATATGCTTCTTTTTGTATTTTAAGTGCCAGTAATAATTTTACCCTAGAAATTGATAATTCTACTATTCCAGTCAATTTGCAAACATTAACTGGTGGGCTTGGCGTTGCTTGGCGGGAAAAGTTTTACCCGAAGTGGTATGCTCAACCTTGGATCGGGATTGCTTTTAGGGTGGATACTGTACAGTATCAATTACAAAGTGATACTGTAAACATTTATGATACTGCAGGTCGCCCGATTAGCCAGCAAGATTTAAGATCAACCATTCCGGTATTCGCTCTAGGATCTCGAATCGGTTATATGCTAAACCGAAGATTTTCCCTAGAAGCGGGGATTCAATATAATTTATTAATGCTCTCAACGGATTTAAAAAACAGTATTTTAACGGATTTTGGAGTTGGATTTAAATTTTAGGAGGAGAAAATGATCCAAAATAAAAAATATCTCTACATAAAAATTTTTTTAAGTATTGGATTATCTTTTTTCCTGCAATTTTGTGCTCAGCCGGCAAAACTAAATCTTCAAATGGAACTAAAAGATTTAACGCCACCACGCATTATTAGTGTTACCCCGTTAGATGGATCAACCGAAGTTACAGATAAGCCGAATATCGTCATTGTTTTTAATGAAGCCATGGATGCTGCTACTTTAAATAGTGCCACAGTTACGATTCAGTCGGAAAACGGAACCCCTGCAACAGGCAAGTACGACTATGATGATAGTACTTATACATTGACGGTGCAAATTATTGAAAGTCTGTATTTAAATACAAAGTATACAATCCAAGTTACAAAAGGGGTAACGGATAAAGCAGGGAATCCAATTGAACCTTTTAGCAGTAGTTTTACCACAGATGTATGTCCAAAGGCAAAAAAAGGAAAACCTGTGTTTAATTATAATATTACGAGTTTAGCAAAAATTGGTTGTACGCTTTTTGTGGGGGGAGCCTTTACTTCTGTAAGCCAAGGATATAGTTATGGAGTTGCTTTAGATCCTAACTCGGGAGAGAAAATGCCTTCTTTTACGTATGAAGATATTAATGGACCAGTAAATACCGTAGCACCGGATGGAAATGGTGGTTGGTACATAGGCGGAAGTTTTACAAAAATTGGTCGTTATAGTCGCAACAGGCTTGCACACCTTGCTGCCAATGGAGAAGTTTTACCGTGGAATCCAAGTGCTAATGGCGATGTGTATAAAATTATAGTTTCCGGAAGCACGGTTTACATTGGAGGAGCGTTTACAGAAATTTCCGGAGTAAGTCGATCGGCTTTAGCTGCTGTGGATACCAGTGGAAATGTATTAAGCTGGAATCCGCAGGTTGGTATAACGTCGGGCAGTCCTATTGTTTTTGTTTTATTAGCATCTGGCAACACGATTTATGTCGGGGGAATTTTTTCTACCATCAATGGCCAAAGTAGGAATAATCTTGCCGCTGTGGATACAAGTGGGAATCTATTAAGTTTTAATCCAAATCTGGATAATGCTGTATATGCCCTTGCTATTTCGGGAACTACCTTATATGTTGGAGGAGATTTTACAACCGTAGGAGGAGGAAGTACAACCCGCAATAAACTGGCTGCTTTTGATACAAGCACGGGAAATATCACTGGTTGGAATCCAAATGCAAATGCTCGGGTAAGTGCCCTTGCTGTTGTGGGCAGTAATATTTATGTTGGTGGGCAGTTTACCAGTATTGGAGTACAAACGAGAAAGCGTTTAGCGGCTGTGGATGCTAGTGGAGCTGTAAAAGCGTGGAACCCCGAGATGGATAACAATGTGTATACATTAACGGCGATTGGTAATACTCTTTATGTAGGGGGAAAGTTTCAAAATGTTGGCTGTGCATCTGGATGTGATATTATCCCGCAAATAAGCCGAAACTACGTAGCTGCCTTTGATACTAGTACGAATACATTATTAAGTTGGAATCCTAATACAAACAATCAAGTAAATGTATTAGCTTCCTCGAGTACGGCTGTATATGCAGGTGGTTTTTTTACAGGAGTTGCTTCTCAAACAAGAAATTATTTAGCAGCCGTAAGTACCGATGGAACCATTTTAAGCTGGAATCCGGATGTAACCGGATCAGAAATTAAAGCCTTGCTGGCATCTAATTCGACCATATATGTAGGCGGTACTTTTAGCCAAGTAGGGGGCACAACACGCAACAATTTAGCGGCTGTGGATTTCAATGGGAATGTAACTTCTTTTAACCCTAATGTATCCGGAGGGGTGAACGCCCTTGCTCTTATAAATTCAACTTTATACATTGGTGGTGGATTTACAACAGTAAGTACGACCACTCGTAATTATTTAGCTGCATGGGATTTATCTACAAATTCTCTTGCTACTTTTAACCCAAATTTAGATTCTGCTGTGTTTTCTTTAGCTACTTCGGGAACTACTTTATTTGTCGGAGGAGATTTTACAATGGTAGGAGGAAGTACATCGCGCAATAGACTGGCTGCTTTTGATACAAGTACTGGTACCTTGCTTAGTTGGAATCCGAATGTAAATAACCGGGTAAGCTCTTTTCTTGTGTCCGGAAATCGTATTTATATGGGAGGACTGTTTACTCTCGTAGGAACTACAGCGCAAAATTATGCAGCTTCTGTTCAAATTGATAGTACTTGTTTAACAAGCTATTCTTCCACATGTTTACTGCCCTGGGATCCGGGGATTACCGGCACAGGAGCTCCGGAAGTGAGTGCTTTAGTCATGTACAATTCTATTATCTATGCTGGGGGTTCTTTTACAGGGGTAGCAGGCTCTAGCCAAAAGTATATAGCGGCATTCGATGAAAATGGTACTTTACAAAGCTGGAACCCGGGTCCGGATAATTTTATATTTGCCTTGCTTGCGTCGGGCTCAACTATTTATATGGCGGGTAGGTTTACCACCCTAGCAAGCAGTCCGCACTTTTATTTAGCTTCGGTGAATACAGATGGAACGATTAATTGGTAATCCCTTCGGGCAATAAACTTTTATCGGTGCATTCTCGAATGGCTGCTTCTTTTTGGCGATCGATGTCTTCTTGGTACTGGGGCGATAAAAAGTTTTGAATTACATGATTGAGTAATTCTTGCGAAATTTTGTCCTGTTCTTGGATCATAGCTTCCCGTGCTGCCCGAATTAAAATGGCTTCTATATCAGCTCCGGAAAGTCCACGTTGATAGGGATCCCTAAAATATAAGTGTTTTGTTGCAATGCCATTTTTCCGGCCTAAAGCATGCATAAACTCTTGCTTTTCTTCGTCGGATTCTGGATAAAAAAGGGGAATATGCTCTTCTGCCCTGCCTTGCCTTTTTAAGTCCACGGGTAACAAATCCGGTCTTGATGTCATTAAAAACCAATGGATTTTACCACGGTATTTTGTATCACTCATAAACGCTGCTAAACTAGCAAACACACGTTGAGAAGTGCCTGAATCTCCTGACATTTGCCGATTGCCTAACATGGCATCGGCTTCGTCAATGACAACGGCAATTGGATACGCCGTTTTTAATAAGCCAATAATGATCTCTAAATTCGACTCGGTAGCCCCGACCCACTGACTTCTAAAGTTTCGAAACTTAACCACAGGAATTCCAATTTCTCCGGCAACTGCTTCTACTAAAAATGTTTTTCCGGTGCCAACAGGGCCGCAAATTAAATATCCCATTGGTAAATACTCTGTTTTGTTTTGGCGAATCAATTGGATAATTTTTTTAAATTTTTCTTTCGCCGCTTTATGGCCTGCGACATGAGATAAATTAAATTTTGGCTCAAGAAATTCTAGCAAGCCCGCACATTCTTGCTCTATAAAATCTTTTTTTCTTTCTTTAATAGTTTCTACTGTAATTTTTTCTTTTTGCGCATTCGCTTTTAAAAACATTTGCTCTAGCGCAATTAAAGAAAGTCCCGCCGTGTTTTTCGCAATATAGTCAGCTTGTAAGTTGGTAATATTCGAGTACTTCTTTAATTGGTGGATGGTAAACATCTTCCGCGCTGCAAAATTAGGTTGTGGAATTTCCACAGTAAATACATAAGGACTGCGCACAAGGGATTGGTTTAAGTCGGAAAGATGTCTAGCAATAAGTAAAACCCGAATTTGCTTTTCAATAAAAATTGGATGAGAAGACCATTTATCAAGAGTAGTCCATAAATATCTTGCTTCTGCATGGAAACTTGTTTCTAATTGAGGAAATAACAATTCTGCATACTGTACAATTAACAGTGTCGATTTATTTTCTAAAACGGCTTTTTGCAAATAACTGTGCAAAATAGAAAAGGCGGGCATTGGTTCTCGGGGAATATTGTTGGAAAAGTTTGTTCCATGGAAAGCATCATAAGCTTCTAAACTCGTTAAAAAATTACGTTGATCTTCTTCGCGGAAAAAACGGATGCCTGATTGCAAGTCATAGCTAACGATGGTGTGAAACTTTTTTTCGTATTCTTCAAATAAAAGTTTTGATAATCGAGATGATTCTCCATCCATAGGATCGGGAATAATATCCCGAGTATTCCCATATAAAATGCCTACGGCAGATGTGCCGGCAAATAAAGCTTCGTTTAATTCTTCTAACCATGGCGAAAAGGGATCGAGTTGTGTTTGTTCCATTATCGTATCCAATCATAGCGCTTGTAAAGAACAGGACGTTCGCCTCGGATAACGGCAAGAACTTGCTCTTTACAAGCCGGAAAAAAAGAAATTTTTTCAAATTGATCAATAGGAATCCATTCCCAACCAATTAAAGCACCATCGGGTAAAGTTTGGATTTCCCCGTAAATTTTCTCTACGGAAAAAGCTAATTGGAACACCTGTGATTTAGGTGTTCCTACCGGCGGCACGGACTCTCCTGTAAATAAAAGATCACCGACACCTATGTCTAAACCGAGCTCTTCTCGCCATTCTCTTCGTAAAGAGTCTTTCGCTGTCTCTCCGGCTTCCTGGCCACCGCCGGGCAATAAGTAGTATTCTCTCCCATATTTACGGTGTTTTACTAATAAAATATTCCCGTTTTCAATGTATAGGCCGGCGACGCGCAAACGAATTTTAGGTGAAAATTTCTTTGGCCGATACGCCCTCATGATTCTTCTCGCAACACAGCTAGAATCATTCCGGCATCTGTTTGCACTCCTTCGGTTGCATGGACTTCTTGTAAAACACCGGATCTTGGTGCTTTTAGCGAATGCTCCATTTTCATGGCATCTAATACGAAAACAGTTTCTCCTTCTTCTACAAAATCACCTGCTTGCTTCAGCACACGAATAATTTTACCTGGTAAAGGGGCAAGAATTTGGTTTCCTTTTGCTTTTGCTTCTTGTAAAGTAGAAGAGGATACAATAGCAAAGCAAGCATGATAGCCATTTGCTGCCATCGTAAGAATTTGATTTTGACTGTCGATTTGGTAATAACCTTCTAAAACTTTTCCTTTGTATTTTAAATAAAACTTTCCGCCATTGGCATCTACTGCTTTAAATTCTATTTGGTATGGATTTGCTTTTTCAGAAGAAAGTGGACGAATCCAAGAGCTTGCTACATCATACGAAAAAATTTCTCCATGCTGATCTTTCTTTTCGAAATGTACAATCATCTGGAAACCTCACTGCTCGAAAAATAAAATATACTTGGTTCGTCAAATAACATAAAGTTTCGTCTATCTCCTAAATCGGAAGATAAAGTATTTGCTAAATGAGCATAATACAACATCGCTGCCATATCCACATGTAATGGATTTGGCTTTAAGGTGGTTAGCATTTCATATACTGCTTTTGTGTGCATATTCTCTTGAACAAAAATTGGATGATGCAGCAAGTGGATTAAAAGTGGGATATTAGAATCGACTCCTAAAATAATAAATTCTTGCAATGCCTCGGTTAATTTTTCGATGGCTTCTTTTCTTGTATTTGCACGCACAATAACTTTTGCTAGCATATTGTCATAATGTGGTGAAACAATAGAGTGAGTGTCGTAACCACTATCGATGCGAAGCCAATCTCGATTTTTCGGTTCCATCCACTTTAAAATTTCTCCGGCCGAAGGCTGGAATGAACTATCCGGCTTCTCGGCACAGAGTCGTGCTTCGATAGCAACACCTTTTTCTATAACTCCCTCATAACGCCCGGTAAAGCCTGCTGCAATTTTAAGTTGCTCCTCGACTAAATCCATTCCTGTTATTTCTTCGGTGATTGTATGCTCAACTTGCAAGCGGGTATTCATTTCTAAAAAATAAAACTCATGTGAATTAGGGTCATATAAAAATTCCACCGTTCCTGCGCCAGTGTACTGAACAGCATTGGCTAAATGCACAGCGGCTTCTCGTAAATTTTTTCTTACTTCTTCGTCTAAACCGGGGGCAGGGGCTTCTTCTATAATTTTTTGATTGTTTCTTTGCAACGAGCAATCACGGTCGGAAATAGCAAAATTTTCGCCATTGGCATTGCCTAAAATTTGTACTTCCACATGGCGACATTTTGTAAGATAGGATTCTGCTAGTACAGTAGGGTTGCCATAAAGCCTTTTCGCTTCTTCTTGCAGCGAAAGAAGAGTCTCTCTTAATTGATTTTTATGTTCAACAATTCTCATGCCTTTGCCGCCCCCCCCGCTAGCAGCTTTTAGTAAAACAGGAAAGGTCATGGCTTCGATTTCAGAAAGAGTTTTTAGATTTGCTTCTACTCCTTCTAATACCGGGACACGAGCTTTTTTAGCAAGTTCTTTGGCTTCTTTTTTATCTCCCATCTTGGCAATCACTTCCGGTGTTGGCCCGATAAACAAGATACCTGCTTGCCTACATTGTTCAGCAAAGTCCGGGTTTTCCGCAAAAAATCCATACCCCGGATGAATGGACTTTGCGTTTGCTTTTTTGGCAAGCATGATAATTTCATTTGCATCGCGAAATTGCCCCGATACAGATAAAACCTGACTAGCTCCTTTTGTATAGGGGGCATATTTTTCCTCTTTATCTTTTAAAGCAATTACATCAATGCCGATTCTCCGACAAGTGCGAATTACTCTTTGTGCAATTTCTCCGCGATTGGCTACGAGTAAAGGTGAAAGTTTTTGAATATCCATTTTATTTTCCCGGAAGATCTAAAATTCCAATATATGGTAAATTTCGGTAGTAGCCTCGATAATCCATCCCATATCCTACAACAAACTCGTCATGAATGGCAAAACCCTTGTATGTAACAGGGTAGCGCAACTTATGCTTTTCTTCTTTAATTAACAGGGTCGCAATATGAATGGAAGCTGGCTCTCGTGCGGAAAGCATATCGAGTAAGCGGTTAATGGTAAGCCCTGTATCAATGATGTCTTCGGCAAGAAGCAAATGACGTCCCGCAATATCTTGGGTTAAATCTTTAATAATTTTTACATTTCCGGAAGATTCCGTACTATCTCCATAGCTCGACACTTCTAAAAAGTCCACTTCCACAGGAATTTCAATATGACGAATTAAATCCGCCATAAATATAAAACATCCCTTTAAAGCTCCGACTACATGTAGAGGCTCACGTCCACGATAGTCTTCGGATATTTGTTTGCCCATCTCTTTTACTTTTTTGGCAATGGCTTCTTCCGAAATAAATTCTCGAATTTTGGCATCTTTAATAGCCGATAAGCTACTTTCCATCTTACTTCCCTTTGCGTTCTTTTACTTTCTCTATAACAATAATGTTGTTATATGTGTTAATTAAATCATACGTTGTAAATACACCTAATAACTTATCATTTTCAATAACCGGGATTGTGCGTGCATTTGTTTCCGCCACAAGCCTTGCTGCGTCCATTAAACTCGCAGTCGGGGGAAGAGAATGTAAAACAGGCTCTTCAATAAATTCTTTAATCGGTGTTTTTAAATAATCTAAATGGTCGGAAAAGCTTTCTAAATAACTTAAATGCAATAAATCCCAACTGCTAATGACGGTCCATGGCTTGCCGTTCTTCATGACAACAAGGCCATTAATTTTATTTTCAATCATTTTCCGAGCTGCGGTTGCAAGTAAGTCATCTGCGTCTAAGGTATACACTTCTCGGCGCATAATATCTGCAACTGTTAAATTCAGTAAATGCTCCACGGCATGTAATGTTCTTTCTATTTTCGCTGTTTCCATATAACCTCACTCAAAAGCTAAATCTCTTCCCTTTATTTCCTTGTTAATAACATGCTGAATTCGATATCGAATATTTTGATTAATTTCTTTTACAAAACGAGGGTCTTTAATATCTCGCTTTGTATATTTACTAAAATCAATTGGCTTTAAGAAAATGATTTTCCACTTGGCTGGACGCGGTAAGATTCCTGTTGGTACTGGCATCGGTCCACCAAAGATTTTTTTAAAAGCATCAATTTTAGCTACGTTAATATGTGTTTCTTCGGCTCCAATAATTACGGTTGGTATTACAGGTGCTTTTTGCATGATGGCGAGTGGAACAAATCCCGGATTAAATTCTACTAATTTGTACATGCGAGAGCTTACTTTAAAATTACCATCTGCCCCTTCGGGAAAAATAATCACTAGCTTATTGTGCTTTAGTGCTTTTAGGCCTTCTCTTAAATCCGCTGGAAAAATCCCATAACTTCTAGCAACGGCTTCGAAAAAAGGATTATTAAACCAAAAAGGATGCGCCATCATTCTCGGAACTCGTTTTAATCGGTGGCGTATGAGTTCGGCAAGCATAAAAGCATCATATCCAAACACATCCGAGTGATTTGGAACAATTAAAGCTTTTCCATGTTTTGGAATATTTTCCAGACCAATAGCTTCTAGGCGGAAATACAGCGATAAAATACGAAATAGTGCATCGGGGAACAGCTTTACCATTTTTGCAAAACGCCTACCTGCTTCAAACAAGTCTTTTTCATTAATCCAATCTGGCAGTGGCATTTTTACTTGCTCGCCCATAACCCATTCAAGCGAGTGAAGTTCTTGCGTCAAACAATTTACAGAAAGAATAGACATGCTCACTAGAAAAAAAACTATGCCTTGTTATGAAGATTGAAAAGAATAAAGTGGCAAGTTTCCACTATACGTTAAAAGACAAAGAAGGCAATGTAATTGACTCTTCGGAAGGACGAGAGCCCTTAAAGTACTTACATGGTGCAGGGCAGCTCATTGAAGGAATGGAAGAAGGTCTTGAAGGTAAAGAAAAAGGCGATGAGTTTGATTTAGAAATTGCTCCGGAAAAAGCTTATGGCAATCGAAACGAAGAACTGATAGCGGAAATTCCTAAATCAGAATTTGCTCAATTCCCGGATTTACAAGTAGGAATGCAATTTCAGCTTTCTGGCCCGGCAGGAAACCAAGTGGTTACGGTTAAGGAAATTAAAGATGATGTTGTAGTCATTGATGCTAATCATCCGTTAGCAGGGGAAACCTTAAATTTCCACATAGAAGTAACCGAAGTTCGGGATGCTACCGAAGAAGAAATTGCCCATGGTCATGTCCACTAAGTCTCAGCGATACGGCTTTTCGCCGTATCGCTGAGAACAAATTAAATATAGGGAAAACGCCGTATCCGGAAAATCCGGGTAAAGGATTTGGTCTTGGATCTACCGAGACTAAATCCTACAATTTAGCTATTTGCTACGAGCAAAAATCTGATACTCATACGAAATACTGGATTTTTTTTCTTTAATAGTACCTTTTTTCTCTTGCAAAGAGTATCCACTAAACTCGGGAAAGTATGTATCGGCTTTTGGCTTTAAAAAAACTTTTGTTAAATATAAGTGTGTTGGTAGCTTTTGCTTAAGAGCAAATTCGTAAATTTGACTCCCCCCAATAATAAAACTCTCATCGGGTGAGACTTTCTCTGCATGGAAAAGTGCTTCTTGGAATGTATGGCACACTTGGACATTTTCTTTCTCTTGTAAAAAAGTTGCATTCCTTGTAAGGACTATATGGAAACGATTTGGTAAAATTCCGGGCAAAGACTCATACGTTTTCCTGCCCATGATAATAGCTTTATGATTCGTTAACTTTTGAAAGTACTTTAAATCTGCGCTTAGATGCCATGGAATTTTACCCTGTATGCCAATGGCTCGGTTTGTAGCCAATGCTGCAATTAAGCTAATTTTCATCTTGTTTTACAAGGATTACACATTTTATATTTTATCTGGCTTTAAACAGCAACGGGGGCTTTTATGGCAGGATGACACTGGTAATTAACAATCTCAATATCTTCGTAACGAAAATCAATGACAGATTTTGGAATTCGTTTTAGTTTGAGATGTGGTAGCGGATAGGGCGTCCTCGATAATTGTTCTTTAACTTGATCTAAATGGTTTAAGTAAATGTGTGCATCCCCTAATGTATGGATAAATTCTCCGGGCTCATATCCGGTTACTTTAGCTAGCATGCATGTTAGTAAAGAATAAGACGCGATATTAAAAGGGACTCCTAAAAATAAGTCGGCACTTCTTTGGTATAGTTGGCAGGAAAGCTTACCATCAGCCACATAAAATTGAAAAAAAGCATGGCAGGGGGGAAGAGCCATTTTTTTTAAGTCGCCTACATTCCAAGCACTTACAATAATTCGGCGACTATCTGGATTTTCTCGGATTAAAGTTTCTGCTTCTAAAATTTGGTCAATGATTTCTCCATCGGAAGATTCCCATGATCTCCATTGTTTTCCGTACACAGGGCCTAAATTTCCATTTTCATCGGCCCATTCATTCCATATTCGTACCCCATTTTCTTGCAAGTAGCGAATATTTGTATCTCCCTGCAAAAACCATAATAGCTCATGGATGATGCTTTTTAAATGAAGTTTTTTTGTAGTAACTAACGGAAAACCATCTTGCAAATTATAACGAGTTTGGTAGCCAAAGATACTAATGGTTCCTGTTCCTGTTCTATCTTCTTTTCGTACCCCATTTTCTAGTACATATC
>RFJE01000299.1 GCA_003695005.1 Candidatus Hydrogenedentota bacterium
ATATGTACCTTTTCTGGAATATCCTTAAAAAAGGTCAGTGGCAAAAATTACCAGAGTTTTTTAAAGATCTAGCCATTGACCTGCTATTGATGAATTTTATGGTAATAGCTACTTTTTTTGCAACTGGCATGAAAATTTATTGGATGGAAGTCATCATGGGAGTTGCTTATATTAACTTTATCATCTGGCTAGTACGCCTTAGTGCGAGACGCACCGCAGAGGGTACGAAAATCAAGAAGCAAGTAAAACAATTACTGAAAAATGCCTTTTCACTAAAAAATGAAGAAAAAAATAGAGAAACATTAGAAAAAATATTTCCTTATGCAGTGGCAGCAGGCAAACACAATAAATTTGTAAAAAAATTTCCACTTCTACTCGATAGAGAACTGCCATACATAAAGCTTAAGACTGATTTTGAAAAAGAACCTGACCCTTACCTGAAAAGGCTCAATTTCATAATGGACATCGATATATACATATCTCAGACTGAATTTTTATTGATTGCGAACAAAGGAGAGAACAATGAACAAAAAAATTAAAATTGTTATTTTAAGTTTTCTCTTTTTACTGGCATCTAGCATCTTATTCTTACATTTATTTCCTAGAGCTGCTTTCCAGCTTGCTGCAAAATGGGAGCGAACTTTAAGCGGGGTGGAAAAAAAATTAGCCATAGTCGATGGTTGGCATTTTTACTACATTGAATCAAAAGGTTCCCGAGCAGGGAAAGAAATTCTTTTGCTTGTTCATGGTTTTGGTGGTGATAAGGATAACTGGACTCGGTTTATCCGCTATTTACCAGATCGGTATCATGCGATTGCACCCGATTTACCTGGCTTTGGAGAAAATGACCGCAAGCCAAAGGAATGGTATGATGTCCGATCGCAAGTGGAGAGACTTCATAAGTTCGTGCAACAATTAGGACTCCGTAAGTTCCACATTGCCGGTAATTCGATGGGGGGGCATATTGCTGGTATTTATGCGGTTACCTATCCAGAAGAAATCCTATCCGTCGCGTTTATCGATAATGCTGGTGTATCGTCTTTGCAAAAAAGTGAGCATGAAAAATTGTTGGAAAAAGGAATTAACAAGTTAGTGGCTAAAAATACAAAAGAATTTGACGAGTTACTTCATTTTGTGTTTGTTAAAGTTCCATCTATTCCTGATTCTATACTTACTGTATTAGCAAAAAGAGCGATTGCTTCGAATGCATTTAACCAAATGGTGTTTGAACAGTATAAACATAAAAAGCCATATCCATTAGAGCCTAGGTTACGCGATATCCAAGCACCTGTTTGGATTTTATGGGGAGAAAAAGATCGTATAATTCATGTCAGTACGGTCGAGGTTATGAAAGAAAAACTTACTCGGGCTAAAAAAAATTTTCGAGTTACTATCTTACCAAATTGCGGGCATAGTCCTATGATTGAATTACCGGAAATCTCTGCCGAGAAATATGTATTATTTTTAGAACAATTGCCAAAATAAATCTTTACACTTGACAGGATGTGACTTTTTTAAATTTATCCTCCATGAAAAAGTTCATACCGATATTTATAATAACCTTTGTGCCCAAACTTCTTTTCTCGGTTTACTCAGTAGCTGTAGTTTCGTTTCAAAGCTTACCCGAGAGTTGGCTTTCGGATGCTCTGACCCATCATACAAAGCTTATGTTCATTGAGTACATGAATGCAAATGTCGATACAGGGGTCAAAGAAAATAAAATTTCTTTTTATGTAACAGGCACCGTCAAGATTACAAAAAAGCCAAATTCTAAATTTGAGTGGGTAGAAGTTACAGTGCAGGCTCTTCATCCGTCAGCAAAGCAAATTTTTTATTATGATAAATTTGCATTAACGTTTACTCCGAAATTATTTGTAAGGTTAAGTCAATCTTTATGGAATTTATCGAAAATTGTTTTGTCGAATCCTGATAATTTTCCAGAATTTGAAGATTTAGACCCAACTTTACCGAAAGCATTAGAAAAAGATAAGGTATTTATAAAACCGTTACCCTTATTACGCAAAGGATATTCGATGCTAGCACCCACGGTTTCGCCTGATGGAAATTACATGGTAGTACAAGGAGGCAACGAAAAAGAAGGGAAATATAGTTTATTTGAGTTATTTTTAACGCAGCAGGACTCTAAAGTTCGAGAAATTAATATTTTAGACGATTATGTTTTTGTCGGCCATCCGTTTTTAGTTGGCAGTGACGGTACTCTTTTATTTACAGCCATTGAAGACGAGATATTAGACCTTGGTTTTTTAAATGTGGATGATGAATTTTCGGATACAGAAGATAGAAAGCCTGATTTAAGCAAAGCCAAAAAATCGGACCTTTGGAAAACAAGGTTTCGACGAGGTTTGTGGACGGTACCTACAAAATTTCCTACTCCCATTAACACAAAGTATTCGGAGCTAACTCCTTCGCTATCTCCGGATGGTCGTTACTTATATTTTGCTTCCGATAGACCGGGTGGTAAAGGTGGTTTTGATATTTATCGTGTACTGTGGAAGCAAGGTAGCAAAGCAAAAATAGAAAATGTAAGTATTGTAAATTCGAAGTATGATGAACTATTTCCGGTGTTACACTATGATTCCAATAC
>RFJE01000300.1 GCA_003695005.1 Candidatus Hydrogenedentota bacterium
AAAATATTTTGAAAATATTCATTATTTAACCTTAAAAGAAAACTTAGACCTGCTCTCCCGCTCCACAATGGAAAATGCTAAAAATATTTTGCCCTATTTTGAAAAAGAGTTTATTGTATCATTATCGAATCAGGAAAAAGAATGAAGCGGATTTTAGCCACCATTCCTGGGTTACTCTTGCTAAATTTTTTTATTTTAACATTATTCCTTGCTGGAATTTACTTTTATGGAGATTATTTTGTTGGGTCGCAGAAATTATTAAGCCTTGCCGAGCAAAAAATTTTTATCGAAGCTAATAGTTTGCGCAGCGATTTTGAATCGCTTTTGCAACAAAAAACAGAAGAAGCTATCTGGGAAGACTTAGCAAACTTATATGCACGTGAAGGTGTTATGGAAGTTTTTATTACCGATACTAAGGGTACCATTTTATTTTGCCATAAGCAAGAATATCGTGGCAAACAAGTCTGGAAATATATACCGAGGCTTGAGCAAGTAGAAGGCTACGAAAAAGAAGAGCAGGGGAATGCAACATTATACAGAAATCATAAGTGGACATTTATGGAAATGCCTGTCTTTTTAACAACGTTAGAAGACGGGCAAACAAAAGTAGCAGCTCATATTTTTGTAAAATGGGATTATGGTAATCAGAAAAAAAGAGTTTTTTTTCTTGGGCTAAGTAAGTTCCTATTCGGTATTTTTATTTTGCTTGGGGTTTCTATTTTACTTTATTTTTTCATGAAAAGAAGCTTATCGAATCCGTTTCAGAAACTTTTAGAAAATATTCGCAGGCTTGCCGAGGGCGAGCATGAATTAGCAACTTATGAAGGTAGCATAAAAGAATTTTCACACATCCATGAAAACTTTTCTAAAATGAGCAAAGCAGTTCAAATTAGTAAAGATGCACTAAAAGCAGAAAGAGCTATTTTTGAAGCCCTCTTTCGATTAAGTAGTGATAAACAAGATAGCCTTTATTTAGAAACACTTGCGAATCAAATTTGTAAAATTTTATCGGATGAAGTTTTTATACGAGGAGTGGTTATTTTTGAGCATGTAATAAAAGCAAATAAAAACTCTCTTTCTATATTAGGCGAGCACAAAGGCGAATTCTTTGATGAATCAGAAATAAAATCCCTACTAAAAGAAAACATGGAAACAATTGAAAAATATGGCTTTGTAGAAATCGAGATCGAAAATCAAGAAGATTCTGCTTATTATTTTTTCTGTACGCCTGTTGCAGGAAAAACTTTATTTACTCTATTTTTAGCTAAAAAGTTACCGTCTACAAAAGAAGTATCGAAGTTTTTTCATGCTTTAAGAAATTTACTTTTGCTTACTTTTGAAAACTTCTTTACCAAACAATCTAGAAAACGTTATGAAAATACAGTCTATGAATATGGAAGAATTTTAAATTATATTTTAAAGGGACAACCCTTAAAAAGCATTTTAGAAATGATTTCCGAATCCTTAGAAAAAAATATTGAGCTTCCTGCAACTGTATCTATTTTATTTGTGGAAAAAGGTACATTGCGTTCGGCAGTGGTGAATAAATTACCGCAGGAGTATAACCAAATTGTAGAAGGTATACCCATTGGTTTAAAACAAGGATCCTGTGGAACAGCGGCTTTTACAGGTAAAGTAGTCATTAGCGAGGACATAGAAACTGACGAAAATTGGCAAGCGTATTTCGATATTGTTAAGGCTTATGGATTTTCGAGTGTATGGTCATTTCCTATTAAAATTCGAGATCGGAAAGAGGTGGTAGCAGTACTAGCACTTTATTTTTATGAGAAACGATCCCCCGATCGGGTAAGCTTAGCCATTATTAATCGATACCGCCGTTTAATGTCGATTGCCATTGAGCATAATTATCGAGAAAAGGAAATTGAAAAATTAGCTTTTTACGATGTACTCACCATGTTGCCTAACCGAGCTCATTTAATGGAAAAATTTCCTACTTTTATGGAGCATATTAAGGAATCGAAAAAGCAAGGTGCTCTTATTTTTTTAGATATTGATGATTTTAAAGACATTAATGACAGCGAAGGTCATAACATTGGGGATATTGTTTTGCAACGATTTGCAGAGATTTTAAATAGTACTATACGTCCGCCAAACTTTGTTGCCCGCTTTGGGGGGGATGAGTTTATTTTAATTTTATTTGATATTGGTTCTACCAATGAAGAAATCATGAGGAATTTAAGAACCGTTGCTATGAGAATACTGCATACACTCGAAACCCCAATTAAAGTAAAAGAACTTATATTTAGAATTCGCTGTTCCATGGGAATTACTTTATTAACCCCTGAAAACCAAAATCTTGAAAAGTTAATACAGCAAGCTGATATGGCATTGTATCAGGCTAAAAGCTTAGGAAAAAATCAGTTTTCTTTTTATTCTGAGGAGATCCAAAATCAATTTTTAGCTGATTTAGAAGTAGAAAAAAACATTCGAGCAGGTTTAAATACCAATCGGTTTTTTGTGGTATACCAACCTATTGTGAATACAACAGGCAATGTAATTGGAGCAGAAGCCCTTCTAAGATTAAAAGACGGTGAGGGAAATTTTGTATCACCCGCAGCTTTTATTCCCGTGGCAGAGCGAACAGGCCTAATAAAGGATGTGGCTAATTTTTTATGGCATCAGGTTTGTTTAGATTATCAAACCTTTATGGAGAAGGGATTACCATGGGGATTTCGCATTTCTATGAATGTAAGTCCTATAGAAATGAATCAGGAAGATTTTGAAGAAAAAATTTTGCGAGAAATTACCGACCATGGACTTTCTGCCAATCAATTTTCCATTGAAATTACGGAAGATTTATATATGCGAAATTTTCAGGAAGCTGTAAGAAAATTAGCATCATTACAAAGGGAGGGTTTTTTAATTGCTATTGATGATTTTGGTAAAGGATATTCTTCGTTAAGCTATTTAAAAAATATGCCTGTGGATAAAATTAAAATTGATAAATTGTTTGTAGATAACATAGATCAAGTTCCTAAAGATAAAGCTCTTGTAAAAGCCATTTTAGACTATGCCATTGAAACAGGATTAGATGTAGTTATTGAGGGAGTAGAAACCGAAGTACAATTTAATTTATTAAAACGGTTAGGTGCCACTTCGTT
>RFJE01000301.1 GCA_003695005.1 Candidatus Hydrogenedentota bacterium
ATTAAAAGGACTCCTTTTTATTATTCTTTTTTTAAGTGTAATAGCGCCGATTTCGGCTTATGAATTTGCAGGTCTGAAAACTGAATATATGAATGCAGAAAAAACGAATTTTTACGGTTTTGGCTTATTTACATCGAATAAGCGCTTTGATGCAGAAATTGAGTTTTTCTTAAGCACAAAAGTATTTAAAGGCGAAAGCGAAGCCAAAGCACTTTCGGATAAAGCAAAACTGTTCTTTTACTCATTTGCAGCTTATTTTCACTTTATTCGCACGGATTCCATTAGTTATTATATTGGCACAGGAATTATGCCACTTCTACCAAAAGTATATGCTGTTCATGCAACATTAGGGATGGACTTTTTCTGGGGCGAAAATTGGCGCGTATTTTATAACTTTCGCTATCTTTACAACAATGCTTCCACAGCAGTCAATTACCGCTATCCGGGAGGAGCCACTTTTGCGTTTGGCTTTAAATATACTTGGGACTTTATTAAAATATGATGGTAAGAAACAAAGTTACATATATTTTATTGGCACTCATACTGATAGGAATCGCATGCAAAGGGAAAGAACCAATTATTAAACGGCCACCACATGGCAAGGCTACGGAATTTCATAGAAAGCCTGCGAAGATTATAGTTCATCCTTTTGCAGATTACAACTACCGTGGCATTAACCGATCTGCCGATAGAAAATTTTACAATGGGATTGGTGCGGGATTAGGTTTTTATTTCCATTTTCCCATGCGGTGGCAATGGGTTGGGCATAAACGTTTGTATTATTATGCAGATGTAACCGTCTCACCGGAATATTCAGGAAATCCATATCCCGGAGAAAAAAGCTATATTGCTTCGACATATCCCGGTATTTACATTCGGTCTTACTTGCCTTTTTTCTTTAAAGTCTTTTATGGTGGTGGCGTAGTGGTTCGACTGGGCAGTACCCCCTATGACCAATGGGGTATTTACGGCCGAGCTGGATTAGAACTTTGTGGCTTAACAAGCTCATTTTTAGTCATTGGCCATCCCGGGCAATCAAACTGGGAAGGAGAAGCAAGATTAGGATTTATGGCTTATAAACCTGTGTTAAAATGTGTAGGGAAGTAAAATGAGATTTAAGTTAATATTCCATATTCTTTTCTTTTTTATCGCAGCAGAAATCGTTTTCCCCGGAGAATACACAAGCCAACGTAGAGTTCAAATTAGAAATGCCATGGGAGAAAGTGATACTGGAAATCCAGTGGAAGCATTTAATTCTGCGATTGAATATGCAACACAAAGTGCTCAAGCGCAAGGAGAAGCTTATTTAAGGTCCTATTCAGAAAGTAGAGATAGTGTACTAGATTCCATCTGGATTAAAAAAGAATCTCATTTGCAAGTTGTTGATTTGCATGTAAAGCGGTATCAATTTTTAGACTATAATTTAATGGCTAAAAAATATCCGGAAATTTCGCCAAAATATCGCAATTATTTATTTACGCAGATGGATATTGACTTTAAACTAGAATATTTAGATGTCCCTCGCTTTATTGAAGATTACCAAAAAACCATCCAAGGCGCCACTTACCGTTCTATGGCCATTCCGGGATGGGGACAAGTGTATAACCGTCAATATACCACGGGCTTTTTATATGCTACGGCATTTTGGACATTTTACACCTTGTTTGCGATAAGGTCGGCTGATGCAGGAACCAACCAAGATGCCCTGAATTCCGCATTTGTAAACTTGCAAATTCCCGCTATGATTTTTTGGGCATTTAATGTCTCTGACGCGGCAACTTCTCGTTATTTAGGAAAAATTGGTTTGCGAAATTTAGCGCAAGCGTATAGACTGAAAAACTTAAACCGTAAACCAGAAAGCAAAGTTGAGCGAGGTTTTAAAATTGACTTTATTTTCTTCCAAGCACCACTATATAAATTATGGAGCGATAAATGAGAAAGCTTGTAATTATCATCTCTTTTCTTTTCGGTTGCTCAATGTTGTTTGCGGAAGAGCTTGGTTTTGACGAAGAATTTTATTCCACCAAAAGAAAAATCCGAATCACTGATGGAATTGGCATGGGACCGACAAAAGAGATAGCTCGACAAAATGCAATTATAGATGCTCGTAAAAAAGCTCTACGCCGGGTAACGTCTACCTTTCGCTTTATGCTCTCGGAATCAAAAAATGGGGAGTTTGTAAGTAGCTCGGTCGAAGAAGAAGTCCACGCTAAAATTATCGATAAAGAACGCATTATTAATGTCAAATATGATCACGGGATTCAGTTTAAAAATGGGCAAGTCGTTGCCGTTGTTGACTGTATCATTACTGTGAGTTTTTTAGATTTAGACTTTTTTGCACAGGAAATGCTAAAGACAGCAGAAGCTGCTTGCATTCGTTCTTTATACATTGCGGGATGGGGACAAATTTTTAACCGCGCCTATTTTTCTGGAATTACCATGAGTTTAATTACCTATGGGAGTTTAGGCTATGCTTATTACCGCAGCAATATGATTGAAGAGGCCGAAAAAGCGTACAAAGCAGCTAAAGACCCCGTGGAAGCGGAACGGCGTTATGCGCAATTGAGGGATCATAAAAACGTATCTAAAATGTTGTACATTGTTGGTTTTGTTACATGGGCATACAGTGTATGGGATGCTTTCGAGGATAGATCTCGGGCAGATGAAGTACTCGATCAAGTTCATGATCGTTACTTTAAAAAATTTCCCTATCATAGAAAATATTCTTTTTTCCAAGAAATAATGATGGACATGAGACCGGAATGGTAAGGATACAAAAGTGATTGGACAAAAAAACATAATACAGATGGTGATTGTATCGTTTGCTTTCTACAGTATAAGCTGCATGAATTTACCGGTGGATCATAGTAATCCTTATGATCGTGTGTATGAAAATGGAAACTATAGGATTGTTCTAGCACCTGCTATCAATGTGGGAAGTGGGTTAAAATTTGAGTGGTCGGATATTGTAACCATTCCAACAGCAGAAAATGAAAGCCCGGATAATTTAAATTTATCTAGCTTAACATTTTATGTGGCGAATGGCAAATTTAGCGACACCGATATTAGTAAGATCCAAAATCAACAAACTCTTGCTGGCTCTATTACGGCAATCAGTTATGGATCTGCTTTAACGGAATTTACTGCCCCGCATGATGGTCAAAAAACATTATCATTAGATCCATCCAATGCCTATGAAGTTGTGCTGGAAGCCAGTGGTACCGCAGGAGGCAAAGCTATTTTGTTTCATTCTAATATCGTGAGGTGGCAGCCGTGAGACTTTTTCACCCCATCCTACTGATCTTTTTTTCTAGCTTATGTGCTGTAGGGTTTATCTATTCACAGGCCACGGACGACAGTACCGAGCATTGGGAAAAAGCCAAAGAGCTCTTAAAAAAAGACACAAGGCCAAGTGACAAATGGACTGGATCTTTTACATTACGCATTACGGGTGGCATTTATGATTTTACCCGTGTTATTGAAAATCCAAATACAAAAGAGCTAAGAGAGTATTCTCTACCTTTTGGATGGACAATGCTTGGTGTGGAATTAGCTGTTCGTGGTGGAAAAGATCACAGAAAATTTCATAAAGGCGACGGAGCTTCTTTTTCTTACTATCGTTCTAATTCCGGCTTCTTTATTGACATGGAGCTCGGAATGCGAACCTATTGTGGAACCAATACAAGCAATGGGAAGGAGCAAAATTGTCTTCCGCCTTCCGTGTATAGTGTAACGGTAAAAAAGCCCGGCCAACAAGATGATTATCTTTTAATTGATCTCGCAGAAAAAAATTGGTTTGTAAATGATCCTATTTTAAAAGTACCTGTTCCTTTGCCCGAGCCAAAGGATGCTTTAAAAGATGGCATCACCTACTCGCAATATCGTAAGTCTGGCCGGTTTTCCGCTTATATGACAGAAGTTTATTTTAATAATTATTTTCACTTTACGCCTTTAAATTTTTTACTCAACTTTGGTAGCAAGTTTCGTTGGTTTGATGCATCCATTGGACCCGGCATTCGCATTTTTAAATATGATGATTATTCCGATCCAAAGAGAATGTTAAATTACGATAACGACAACATGTATGCCACATTTAATATTGTAACGCGAATTTACATACAAGAGCCATTTACGGACCGAGGCAGAATCCGAGTTCATTACTATTGGCCATTTTATGCCGCCATTGCAAAATGGATGGAAGACCCAGCATTTAACTCCGAAGAGCATTTACTAGACATTGGTTTTGACCTTTATCTTATTAAGTACTTATATGGAACCATTGGTTATCGTTATAGTTGGTGGAACATAAATACAAACTCACCGGATCGCTTCAATGAATTTCGTCCGGGATTTGAAACTACGGAAAGAACTTCCGGAGAATTTTATGGCGGTGTTGCGGTTGATATTGTTATTTAATGCTTTCTTGCTCGTACCTTTTTTTGCAGAAGAACCTTGGAGTGTATCTAGGGAAAATCCGGTTACAGCAGAAGCGATGCCATCTAAACAAAAAGCGAGTTTACGAGACACCTTAAAGAATGAGTATTCGATGGTAAGTTTAGCATTTCGATTTTACCAAAAGTATATTACAGATTTAGATGATTCACGCTGTCACTATACACCAACTTGTTCAGTTTACTCGGCATGGGCTTTGCGTAAATATGGTTTTTTTAAAGGTCTGCTTATGAGTTCCGATAGACTCATTCGATGCCATACTGGCCAAACAGAGTATCGCTACGATCCACCTATCGACTACTAGTAAAAAATTGATGGCAATCATGAAAACAAAGACATCATCTTTAAAAAACTCATGAAAAAAATCTTACTACTTCTTTTTCCTATTCTGTTATTAGCACAAGAAAACAAACCCCTTGGAAAACCAAAAGAATCACCGAGCTCATTGAAGGGGATTTTACATTTTGCAGATTCGCTAGCTGCCGAAAAAGATTACTATCGAGCAATTACTGAATACAAACGGGCTTTGTTTTTTTTTCCGAATTATCCAAAAAAACCATGGGTTCAGTTTGAAATTGGTAGGATGTATTTTTTAGGAAGTCGATTTGAAGTTGCTAAAAAATATTTTATCCCGTTAACAGCTAGCCAAAATCCTATTTTAAAAAAGCAAGTAAGGCATTGGCTCGCTCTGACGTACTATGAGAATCACGACTTTTTAGATGCAGAAAGACTGTTTTTAGATTTAGCCAAGACGGCAGAAGGCCCTACCGTAGATTATGAAATTTTTTATGGAATATGCTTAATTAACCAAAAGAAATTTTTACCCGCTTATAAGAAATTTCAAGAAATTGAACCGAAAGCACTTAAACTCGATAAAAAAGTGTATGATCCTTTTTTTAAAGAAAGCAAAAAAGTATTACAAGAGGCTTCAAAACTTCGAAAAAAAAGTCCCGGCTGGGCAGTTTTTTGGGCTATATTATTTCCGGGGGGTGGCCACCTTTATTTAGGAGAATGGGATAATGCTCTTATTTCCTTTTTGCTTGTCTCGTCCATGGGCATCTTGGCAGCAGACGGATTTATTCGGGATAATTTAGTACAAGCTGGAATTTTTACTACTATTGGAACAGGATTTTATGCAGGCAGTATTTATAGTGCCTACCGCCAAACGAAAAAGCATAACTTATTTTTAGGGAGAAAAGAAATTAAGCTTCTAAACCAAAATTTCTCAAAACTCAATATTGCGATTCGTAAGAGGTTAAACTTTTAGTGGATTTTACAAAAGCAAAAGAAAATATGATTCAGTATCACTTAAAAGCTCGTGGCATAAAAAATCCCCATGTGCTCGACGCCATGCGAAAAGTGGATAGGCATTTATTTGTTCCCCCTGAATACCAAAAAGAAGCATATTATGATGGTCCAATTCCCATAGGATTTGGTCAAACCATTTCGCAACCATACATAGTCGCTTATATGACCGAGATGCTCAACCCCCAACCGGAGGATAAAGTTTTAGAAATTGGTTGCGGATCTGGTTACCAAGCTGCTGTGTTTGCAGAAATTGTCAAAGAAGTCTATACGATAGAAATTATAAAGCCATTATATGAGCGGGCACAAAAAACATTGCAAAAACTTGGCTACAAAAACATTTACTGTAAATTAGGCGATGGTTACGAAGGATGGCCAGAAAAAGCTCCCTTTGATATTATCTTATTTGCAGCCGCTCCAAAAGAAAGAATACCCGAACCTGTAATATCCCAACTTGCAAAAGGCGGTCGGTTAATTGCCCCTGTTGGAGAAATTTACCAGCAACTTGTGCTCATTACAAAAGATAAAACAGGATCTCTACATACAAAGCCCTTAATTCCCGTGCGGTTTGTTCCTTTAACGGGAAAAGGCGGGTAACATCCATAAGAAATTTCCGAGCATTGGTATATAACGACATACAACCACATATCTCGCAGGTTTTCGCTATTCCCAATCCCAATCATCATCTAATTCCTCTTCTAAATCGTATGTAAAAAGCTCGATAGGCAATTCTTGCTTTTGGACTTCTTCATATAGGCGAGGAGACATATGAGGCGCTGCTAGCATCAATCGGGGTTGTACTTTCTCTTTTTGCATATAATCTTTTGCCGATTTGATTAAATTATGAATATTCTTCTTCCGTAATGCCGCCGTAATTTCTATTAAAATGTGCTCTCCATTACGAATAATAATGTCAATTTGTCTATCCCC
>RFJE01000302.1 GCA_003695005.1 Candidatus Hydrogenedentota bacterium
ATAATATATATAGATGTTTCAATTGGTTTGCAAAGGATAACCAATCCGGTAACGCAGAAGTAAAGTCTATTTTAAACGCAATTTCTTTAGCAAAAACAAAGTATAAAATTCAACATAAATCCATATTAGCAGGATTTTCTGCAGGTGGCTATATGGCGCAGCTTTTAGCGTCTCTTTCGCCAAACTCTTTTTTAGCCATGCTCTCAGTAGCAGGTGGTCCTCCAAAATGCGCTCAAAGTATTTTTGAAATTCGCACTTGCACTTCGGGCAAACCTACTTTTTCTAAGGAAGAATGGTTTAAGAAAGGTAAAAAGCAAGGGCAGTTATTCCCTCAAAAACTTGCTTTTGTAATGCTTGTTCACGGCTTAAAAGATGATGTCGTAAACCCAAATAATTTTTTATGGTCAGGTTATTATTGGGCAGGCTTTTTCAATTTACCGACGAAGCCAAATTCTGTGGAAAAAAATTCAGATTTTATTCTACGGCATTACCGCAGTTCGAATGCAAAAATGCAGCGTATTTTATTTCACGATCTACCCCATGCTTTTCCGATTGATGAAAATACTTCTTGTGGTACTCTCGATAAATACAAACGAAACACCCGTTGTATTGCAAAAGATTTTTTAACCCGGGTTTTTTATCATAAAAAATAATGTAGGGGGCTTCAGCAGCCCCCTCGCTCCGAATCCGCGGACGCTCGCGCAGCATAAACAAAATTTTGCGGTTCACAATAATAGATGATGAGTTCTATGAGCGGAAATGAGTGTCCTTACTCCGTGCGGCCGTGCGCTCGCTGCGGGATTCTCCGCTCCCCCCGCAGATGAAAAGGCTAAAAACATTTCTTTACTTGCCAATATCGTTCAATGCAGCAATTTTCGGTGAAGAGATTCCCTATTTTTAATGCTAATTCAGTGATTCTCGGCGTTTCGACGTATCGCTGTCGTTCAATGATTCCCAGTAAAAAAGAATCCAATTTATATTTTCTACCGAAAATTTATCTTGAAATTTTTTTAATATCTTTTTTTTGTACGCCGAATCAGAATCTAATTTTTTTTTATGCTCTTGACGAATTTTATCAAAACGAAGTCTAAGTCGCTGTAAAAAATTTTGCTTCATGGTTTCGTTTTGTATAAGCGCAGCTTGCTTTTCCATAATCTTTTGTGTTTTATAGGTTTTTTTCATAAATTCATCCTGATAGTAAATTTTAGAAATTGCTGTGTAAATTTGTTTTATTTCGCGATGAGTTTTTTTCAGTTCCGACATAGAAGAAAATCCTAAAGAGTGAATATCAACATCTTTTAGATTATCCGGCAAAAAATTTTCCACGACCCTAACTGCATTTATATCCGGCTTGCTCTCCTCTTCGTTTAGCTTGCTTGGCTGTTTTTCCTGTGAGTTTTTAAACACGGTTTTTGCTAGCCGTATATAAGCTTCCATTAAATTTTGGTTTAAGTGAATACTTGGCGGTTGCTTTTTTTCGCAGTGTAGAATCACACTTAAAAGAAATAGTGTGATGTAAATTTTACGCATGAATGGCGCGCTTTTCTGCATCGAGAGCTGCTTCCAAAACAACTTCGGATAAAGTAGGATGAGCATGAATGCTGCGAGCAATATCTTCTGCACTCGCCGAAAATTCCATGGCAATGGCAGCTTCGGCAATCATATCCGATGCCCGTGGACCAAGGATAAAAAGGCCTAATAGATCGTCTGTTTTCTTATCAGCAATTACTTTTACCTGACCATCTGTTTCTCCCATAGCTTTAGCTCGACCATTTGCCTTAAAAAAGGCTTTGCCTATTTTAATATCATAACCTTGTTTTTTCGCTTCCTCTTCGCCCATACCAACCCATGCAATTTCCGGCCATGTATAGACAATGTAAGGAATGGCTTTGTAATTTACATGGCCATATTTCCCTGCCATCATTTCGGCAACGGCAATTCCTTCTTCCATGGCTTTATGAGCTAGCATTGGCCCTTTAATAACATCCCCAATGGCATAGACACCGGAAACGTTAGTTTCGTATTTTTCATTCACAGGGATTCTTCCTTTTTCATCAAGCTGAATCCCTATTTTTTCTAATCCTAAATTTTCTGTAAAAGGCTTACGACCAGTAGCCACTAAAATTACATCGGCGTTGATATTGATCGTATCACCCTTTGGTGTTTCCACTAATAAGCTCGATTTTTCTAAACCTTTTACTTTATGCTCCATATAAAATTTTAAGCCCTGACTTTCTAAAAGCCTTTTAGCATAAGAAGCAATTTTTCCATCACACGTTGGTAACAAATTGGGTAACAACTCAATGATGTGAACTTCACTACCTAACCTTGCATAGACAGAACCAAGCTCTAAACCGATTACCCCTGCCCCGACAATGGCTAATTTCTTTGGTACTTTTTTTAAAGAAAGGGCTTCAGTAGAAGAGATGACTTTTTTGCCATCAAAAGGGAGAAAGGGAAGCTCGGCTGGAATAGACCCTGTTGCAATGACAATTTTAGATGCACTTATCTCTGCTTTTTCGTTCTCTCCCTGCACTGCTACTTTATTGTTGCTTTGCAAAGTAGCCAATCCTAAATAGCGCTTAATTTTATTTTTTTTCATTAAAAAGTCAACGCCCTTGACAACTTCGGAAACGACTTTTTCTTTCCGCTTCATCATGGTAGTAAAGTTTAGTTGAACACTGCCAACTTCTACACCATGCTCCTTTAATTTTTCTTTTGCAAAGTGATACTGCTCGGAACTATCGAGCAAAGCTTTTGACGGAATGCATCCTACATTTAAGCAAGTGCCTCCTAATGTATTTCGTTTTTCTACAAGAGCCACTTTCATCCCTAATTGCGAGGCACGAATGGCACATACATAACCTGCTGGTCCCCCACCGATTACGATTACATCATACTGTTCCATGATTCCTCCTATACTTCCAGTAAAAGTCTTGCCGGATCTTCTACACAATTTTTTACTGTGACTAAAAATTGCACTGCTTCTTTCCCGTCCACAATGCGGTGGTCATAAGACAATGCCACATACATCATGGGGCGAATTACAATTTCGTCATTTTCTACAACAGCACGCTTTACAATGTTATGCATCCCTAAAATACCACTTTGCGGTGGATTTAAAATTGGCGTGGACATCATCGATCCATAAATACCGCCATTGGTGATACTAAATGTACCTCCGCTTAAGTCTGAGAGGGCAATAGTACCGTTTCTTACTTTTTCAGCTAATCGTGCAATTTCCATTTCAATTTCTGCTAAAGAAAGTTTATCCGCATGGCGCACAACCGGAACCACAAGTCCCTTTGGCCCGCCTACCGCAATCCCAATGTGATAGTAATGCTTGTACACAATATCCGTACCGCGAATTTCTGCATTTATCGCCGGAAATTCTTGTAAAGCTCGAACCACAGCTTTGGTAAAAAAGCTCATAAAGCCGAGCTTAATGCCATGCTTTTTCTGGAACTCTTCTTTGTATTTCGAACGTAACTCCATAACCGGTTGCATGTTAATTTCATTAAAGGTTGTTAAAATAGCAGCTGTATGCTGCACATTTACTAAATTTTCGGCAATGGCTCGACGAAGGCGTGACATTGGCACCACTTCCTCCGGCTCTTCCCCTTCAAATTTCTTAGCTATTTTGCTCGCAGGTTGTTCTTTAGGAAGTTCTTTTGCAGGCGCTTGTTCCACTTCCTTTTTCGTTTGATTTAAATGCCGAATAACATCTTGCTTCGTAATTTGACCACTTCTCCCTGTACCCTGTACCTCGCTCGCTTGGATTTTTTCTTCGACCATTATCCTTTTCGCTGCGGGCATTGGCTCTTTTTCTGCTGGTGCTTTTTCTACTGTTTCGGGTTTTGTTTCCGATTTACTTTGTGGCACATCCGATTTTTGGATATCTGCTTTCGCTCCATTGGTATCAATTTTAGCAACCACTTCGTGAACTTGGACAGTATCCCCAGGGTTTTTTAAAGTTTCCACCAACACTCCCGCAGCTGGCGCGGGTAATTCTACGGTAACTTTATCGGTTTCAATTTCTGCAATCGGCTCATCTGCCTCTACGGCATCCCCAGGATTTTTTAGCCAAGTTGCTAATGTGCCTTCGGTAATGGATTCACCCATTTCAGGTACAGTAATTTCTACAATGTTTGCCATAAATATGGATGATATTTTGAGTCACGCGGTCAAGAACTTGCTCGCGTTCATGAGTGCCGGAACATGGACGTTCCCGCTAAGCACTCACCTTTTTTCTACGAACCATTGGCCAACATGGTATTGCAGGTAAGCCCAAAATGTTCCTAAAATCCACCCGCTGATTACATCGAGAGGAAAATGGTAGTTCGAAATAACCCGTGCCATACCAATTAAAAAAGAAAAAAAGATAAAAATTGTAATTCGTCGCAATGACCATAGATAAATCAGTATGGCAAAACTCATACTATTAAATGCATGAGCCGATGGCCATGCAAAAGCAGCAGGGTTATAATATAAGCCAAGAACCACCCCCGGTCGAGGTCTTCCAACAGCATATTTCAAAAAATTTACCATGAAATCACCAAAAGCAAGGTTGAAAACCACAGCAGCTAGTAAAAGAAGAGCACCTTTTTTATGAATTTTAAAGTAAAAAAGCCAATAAATGAAAGCAATACTAAGCAAATACTTCGGTTTTGCAATGGCTTCGCAAAAAGCTTGCAATTGTGGATTGCCTCCGACCATTACAATCCAATCAAAAATTTGTTTATCCCACAAGATCAGGAAATTCATATCAACAAGTAAGAAATTGCTCCGTCTTTTTTAGGTTTTTGTTTTTGCCAGAAAAAAAATCGCTTAATGGGTGATAAAAGCCCAAGGGCTGCTTTAATTTCTTCCATCATGCTTATGGTTTTTTCATACCCTATTTCAATTAATTCTTTGCATTTAGAATAATCTGCCCAGTGAATGTTTCCTTCAATAGGTTGAATTACTACCGATGCCATTTTTAACTGTCCCACTCTGCGATGATAAGACGCAATTTCTTCGGCGCGCAACATAACATCAATACCACTTTTGATCATCGAAACTGGAAAGTCCATGTTCGAAACATCCACAGCAATGATTTTCTTAAAGCCGAGCTCTTTTGCACCTAAAATGCCAATTTTATCGAGGACTCCACCATCTACTAAATGGCCTTTCCCATAAGCAACGGGTGGAAAAACCATTGGCATCGACATAGAAGCCGTTACTAACGTTCGCATACTTCCTTTGGAAAAAATAAGAGGCACCCCCCTTTCAAGCTCAACAGCAACGCATGAAAAAGGAAATCGTGTATAGGCAATATTCGCATTTGGTAAATAAGGATCTAATACCGTTTCAATTTCTTCTTTTGTAAGCATTCCAGGGCCAATTAAAACTCTACCTAGCATTCCTGTTTTAGAATACCAATTCCCGATTTTCTGAAAAAAATTTAAATCTTCGGTTTTTGTTGTTTTGTAATAATTGGCAATTAAGCTTTCCTGAAAAGCTTTGCTTGCCACAAGGTCTAAAAGCCTTTCTTCTACAAAACGTATATCCGGTTCAATAGAGTATATACTTCCAACAAGTGCCCCCATCGAAACCCCAATAATCCGATGAAACGGGATTTTGTGCTCCAACAGAGCACGCATCACTCCAATATGAGCAAAACCACGAGCTGCTCCTGCCCCTAAATTTAAAGAGATTCCCTGCACAACGATACTATCGGCAAAAAATTATTCTTAAAGTAGTGAAATTCATTTGTTATATGGAATCACTGCCAGCAATTCTCAGGAGAGCGGCTCCCCTTTGGTGGTGATTAAAGTATAGGTAGAGGGGCTTTTTCTTAATTAACTTCTGGTTTTCGTGGTTAAAGTGTTGAAAAAACAGCTGTGCCAGTTACACAAAACTCCATGACGAGCTATAAATCAAGCTTTTGCTAGCGCATCGCCAAGTCCTCCTACGGTAAATACCGTACAGGCCATTTAGCAATCCTGCAAAGTAAAGGGTGTCAATGTTTTTGCTTGATTTTACTATTTCTTTACCGTGATGGCGGAGAAAACATATTTCTACTTTCCCTTTTTCTCCAGCAATCAGCGCCTTGACTACAATCTCTAAATACATCCTTAATGCAATATCCGCCATCACCGAATGACACACACGGGCATGATCCGCTAACATCAAAAGAATATTATACACTTCTGCTTCCCATTGAACAGAAACTTTTTTGTATGTACCGATTGTAGGATTTTTTCTTCGAACCCGTGTTGTGTTGCATCCTTTATGCCTTCTTACTTTTCTAGCTAAAATCCGAATGCAAGCAGAAATAATGTCAGTCTTGGTCACTTTAATGCCATTTTCTTTAAGCTTCTTTTTAGCCGCTTTCATTCGATAAAGCTGCCAATTTGGTAGAGTTATGCTCGTATCATACTGATCGTCTTGAGAGCGGTTGACAAGACTTAGGATTGCTTTCCCACTTTGGCGCGGAGTTAGGGATAATGGATTTACTCTTCGCTTTTTCTTCATATTACCTCCAGATTCCTTTTAACTAATAACGGATATTTTGTAAAGTATCTTTTCCGTTGGTTTAAAATATGCCATAAATCAGTTTTTCCGTCCACAAAAATGTAGCCGCTGCCATTCTCGCTGAGTAAGCGTCAAATGTGGTACTCATGAATATTATAGCTGATGCGGATTGTACAATTTTCAATCTGACCTCCTCGGGGGGGTAGCGGAAAAATCGTAGCGAGGCTACGGCCGACAGGATGGAGGACGAAAAATTCTGATCCACTCTACTACTCTGCAAGGGTACAAATTCCTATTCTGCACAAAACTAGCCGAGCGGTCACGATTTTGGAGCGAGGGGGGGTGTCCCCCCCTTCGAAATATAGGGAATAATTAAGCACTTACTTCGCTGAATCAATACTGAAAGAGTTGACCGCATATCTAAAAAATAGTTTGCTCCTACATGCCTTTGACACCGATTGTAATTGAACAAACTTCTCGTGGAGAAAGACAGTACGA
>RFJE01000303.1 GCA_003695005.1 Candidatus Hydrogenedentota bacterium
TATTATTGTAGAGTATGTTAGGGGAAATGGGGTATTTCCAAAATGGCGACAGTGGAAAAAAAAGGTGCAGCAAGATTTGCCAAAGTCGATTCAGCAAAAAATTCTCTCTATAGAAGGGATGATTCAATCCCCTGCCATTTACCGCCGAGGCAATGATATTGACTACATTATTTTAAGGGGACAGGAATTTGAAAAAGACCCTAAGACAAAAGAAAATTTAATTCCAAAAGATTTCCCTAGAATTACCGAGCCAGTTGGATTAACGAAATTACCACTGGGACGGTGGTGTTTGCTTGGTCGAGAGATGACGTATTTAAAAAACTTAAAAATCGGCGATAGCTTTGAAATTGTTGTTCCGCGTCATGGCTTTCGGTTAAAAGCAGGAGCTGAGGCCAATATTACAAGATGCAATGTGGCGGGTTTTTTTAAAACAGGTCACTACCAATACGACTCTCGCGGAATTGTGATGCCACTTGAAGTTGCGCAGCGTAGCTACGGATTTCGAGACAATGTGCAGCAGCTTGTTCTTCGATTAAAAAGTATTGCGGATTTAAGACAAGTAAAAAGAGCTCTGTACAAAATTTTTCCCCCCTCTTATTATATTCGTACTGTGGAAGATGAGCAAAGAAACTTTTTTGCAGCTTTGCAACTTGAAAAAACCGTCATGACGATTATTGTTTTTATGCTGATTGTTTCCTCTTTAGCGTTTATTGTTGTCGCCATGTTTAATACCATTCGATCTCGGCAACGAGATATTGGGGTGTTAAAAAGTCTAGGTGTATCTTCGCAAGGCATATTAACCTTATTTACTTTTAATGGTTTTTTAATGGGAGCCATTGGTACCATCCTTGGAATAATGCTAGGACTATATTTATCTTTTGAGTTAGAAAATATTTTACATGGTTTAGCAAGTATCATCAATACTTTTGGTCATTTTTATGTGGAAACCTTGCCAGAGTTTGTAAATTCGGTATTTGGCAAAATGGTTATGATGCCGGATTTTTGGGTGGATATTTCGTTAATTCCAAAAGACGTTTATTATTTTGATACGCTTCCCGTTGCCGTCGATACTCCTTCCATTTACTTATTGAGTTTTTTAACGATTTTGTTAACCGGCATTGCATCTTTAATTCCAGCTCGCTTTGCTGCTAAATTAGAAATTATGGATATTATTCGAGGTGCAGAAAGTTGAGTATTGTACTAGAAGCCAAAAACATAAAAAAGGTTTATGAAACGGAAAATAGCCAGACGGTAATTTTTACAGGACTTAATTTTAAGCTTATGCAAGGTGAGTTTGTTGCCATTCGGGGAGCTTCGGGTGCAGGCAAAAGTACCCTATTAAATATTCTAGGGGGATTAGATTCGCCCAGCGAAGGGGAAGTTTTTATTTTAGGAAAAAGTCTTACAGAGATTCGTCAAAAGCATAAGGAGCATATTTTACATCGAGATACAATTGGTTTTATTTTTCAAAATCATTATTTAATGCCGGAATTTACTTTACTAGAAAATGTGCTTATGCCCCCTCTCATTCAGGGGAAGTCTCGTAAGGAAGCTAAGAAAATTGCATTAAAAGCACTAGAAGAAGTTGGTTTAACGCATCGCCAACATCATTTTCCAAATCAAATTTCAGGTGGTGAATCCCAACGAGCTGCGGTTGCTAGGGTAATGGCAGCTTCCCCCTCAATTATATTGGCTGATGAGCCTACAGGAAATTTAGACCCTGTCAATTCCAATCGGCTGCTCGATTTTTTAGAAACCCATCGGCAAAGGACAAAAGCTGCTATTGTCATGGTTACTCACAGTTTAGACCTTGCACAAAAGAGTGATAGGATTCTTGAGTTAGAAAACGGACATTGGAAGTGATCTACTTAAACTTTTTTAAGGCCTGCAAAGGCCACTAAAAACTTCCGAGTCTTTCCATCGGCAAAGCGAATATAGGCTTTTTCGCTTTGTCCACTGCCCTCAATACGGATAACCGTTCCTTGGCCATAGCGTGGATGCATCACCACATCCTGTGGCTGAAAACTTGCATCCGATAGGCTTGTTTTCCATTGTGGGGTTGTATCTGCTTCTGACGGTAAAGTTCTAGATTTTTGCCTTTTAAACCGCGTAGAAGGTGGCGGAGAAAAAGAAGAAGAGTACGAATAGTCTACATTGTGGTAAATTTGCTCTTCGTAATGCGATTCAGAAATTTCGTATAGAAAGCTCGACTCAAAGCTTGGCATAGCCTGTCCGCTACGCATTCTTTGCATGGTTCTACATAAATAGAGTCTTTCGCGAGCTCGGGTCACCGCAACATAAAAAAGCCTTCGCTCTTCTTCTAAATTACCATCTCTCAAAGATAAATAGTGAGGTAAAATTTCTTCATTTAAGCTGCAAATAAAAACAACATCAAACTCTAATCCTTTTGCATTGTGAATGGTCATCAGTTGTACACAATCTTCTTGGTGAAGATCGGGACGGGAAGAAGTGTATAATGAAATGCTTTGTAAAAAATCCGCTAAACTTGCTTTTGGATTTTCGCTTTGGAATAATAGTAAACTGTCTTTAAAATCTGCAATATTTTCTAATCGACTTGTACCGGTTAATTTATCTTCTTCTTCGTACATTTCCCGCAAATTGGTTTCATCGAGCAACTCTTCTAAAAGCAGTGCAAAATCAACAGACTGATTGACCTTTTCTCGAAGTTTTAACATGCAGTTGGCAAACCATTCCCCCGATTTTGCAGCTTTTCCCGATAAAGGAGAATTGTTTAGTAAAATGATCAAATAATCTTCGCCTTTAGGAATGCGTTCAGTGCCCGCTTCTAAAAGTTTTGCCAATGATTTTTCGCCAATTCCTTTCGAAGGGGTGCTTAATGCACGAGCGAGTGCTGCTTCGTCTTTTGGATTTACTAGCAACGTCAAGTAAGCTAAAATATCTTTAATTTCTTTTCGTTGGTAGAACGAAACTCCACCATAGACCCGATATGGTATGTCACGGGCAAGTAACTTTTCTTCGATGATGCGACTTTGGAAGTTTGTCCTGTATAACACAGCAATTTCTTTTAACGGAATTATTCCCTTTAGCGAAGATATGATATTTGCAATTCCTGCAGCTTCTTCGTATTCCGATGGAAAAACAAGGAGCTTTGGAATGGGCCCCTCTTTTTTTTCTGTCCAGAGTTCTTTCGGCATTCTCTCTAAATTATTTTGAATCACTTCATTGGAAATATTTAATATTTTCTGTGTGCTGCGATAATTTTGTTCTAGTTTTACAATGTGAGCATCTGGAAAGTCTTTTTGAAAATTTAAGATATTTTCAACATTCGCCCCCCGCCATCCATAAATGGCTTGATCATCATCACCCACAACACATAAATTTCTCGATTTCTCCGCAAGCATTTGTACAAGCGCATACTGTGCATAGTTTGTATCTTGGTACTCATCCACCATAAAGTATTCATAACGATTTTGTAAAGATTCCAGTGCTTCCGGGTTTTGCTTTAGAATCCGAACTGTTTGGTATAAAAGATCCGAAAAATCCATGGCA
>RFJE01000304.1 GCA_003695005.1 Candidatus Hydrogenedentota bacterium
ATAAATTTTTTGCAAACAGCAGAAAGAACATTCCAGGAAACCAGAAAAGAATTACAGCAAGCAAAGACCAAAGAACAATATGAGCAGGCCCTTGGTCATCTAGCAACAAAATTATTTTTACTAAAGAATAAAAAACAACAAATTTTAAAAGAGTATCCTGAGATTATTTCTACGAAAAATGAGCTATATTATAAATTTTACCCAAACTCCGAAAAAACCAAAAAAGCACTTTTTCAACTAATAGAAGAGCTAAAAAAAGTCCCCCGTAGCTTAAAGGGCTCCCCGGTGTTAAAACAATTAGAAAAAGCATTTGCAAATTTTTAAAGTTTTTTCTCGAGCTTTGCGGGCAATTTTATTTTTAGAGCTTTGTAAATTTCGGGCAGATATTCCACGGTTGTTCTCTGCCCCGATGCAATAATTTCTTCCCGTAAGTGAAAATCAAACAAGCCATATTCCGCAATATCCATATTTAAAATAAAATCAAAATAATGTTTTTTAGCGCGGATTACTTCAATCCCTTCCATCATCATGGCCTGGTATGCAATTTGTAAAATGGGCGGCCTACGAATAATATAAGTAAGCATGCTTAAATAATCTGTTAATGTTTTCCAAAAATGTTTATTCCACCGAAGGCGGCGCACACTTTGGCTGCGAATTAAGAATTCTGCAATGGAATCATCTTTTAAAGGTGTACAATTGACTCCGACAACATGCTGTACTTTGCGTTCCTTTAAAATAGCACCGGGTAAATTATCTAACGCCCCGCCATCAATTAAGTAGTAGTTACGATAGCGGACTGGCGGAAAAATAACCGGCAAAGACAAAGAAGCACGAACTGCTCGCCACAAAAGACCTCGGTCAAAATATACTAACTCTCCGGAAAGCACATCAGCTGCAACACATACAAAGGGAATTGGTAAATCTTCTATTTTCATAAGGCCAAATAAGCGCTTTAAAATCTTATTGACTTTCCTTCCCTTGAAAAAAGCAGTAATGGGAAGAGCATAATCAAAAAAGGCTCTGTCTTCCGGCAAAAGCTCATGAAATAAATTCTCAATTTCATAGGAATTGTAACCCATAGCCCATAAGGCACCAATGACGGCGCCCATGCTGGTGCCACTAATAAAATCAAAATGAATGCCTGCATTTTCCATTTCCCGCAAAAAGCCAATTTCCGATAGAGCTCTAGCACCTCCTCCTCCAAGGGCTAGGCCTCGACTGCGGTTTGTAAGCCAACGACCTAAACTACGAAAAGATGACCTTGCTTCTGTAAAAACTTCGTTCTTTGTTAAAAAACGATCTTGTAAGTAATCGGACAAACCCGAGAGTTGTCCACGTATCATAAATTGTGGACGAAAACGGAGTTGGTTTTCTAGCAAAGTATTTGTAATTTTTTTTCGGATTTTTTGTTCTCTGCCTCCTTTCTTTTTCAAAAGACCAATGCTTACAAAAGGACCTGCAATTTGGAATTTTCGTTTTTGAGAAGAGGGGACCGCTTTGTCTGCAGTTGGAAATTCAATATCATTTACATAGAAAAATACCTTTTTTCTAAAATCTGGGATTTTCTCTTCGAGTACAGTAATTGTTTTTTGAAAGCTCTCTAATTTTTTTTCATGCCTACGAACCCGCATTAAAATTAAATCGGCTTGTTTTAAAATCGAGATAGTCTTTGCTTTTGTAATTCCTTCAGCACCAAACTCCATAAAAATATGAGAAAAATTTTGAGCTAAGCTTCCTAATAACCGCGGAAAATCTTTTTGCTTTAAAGCATGAATGGGTAGTTTCTCGCTAGGGCAGGGCAAAAGAAAAAGCTTTTCATCGCAGGAGAGCATTTGGTCTTTAATGTCCATTTTAACATAGCGAGTTAGCATCGACAAAATTTTATCAAACTTTTCTTGTGAACTTTTTTCTTCCATATTTAAAGTTTGGCAAGGTGTTTGTGGTAAATGAGATAAGTGCAAATATGCCACAGGCTCCTGTGCGGCAAGGGATATTGCCGAGGCAATGTTTAAGCCAACATAATGTGCTTCTAAAGAATCAAATGAGGTAAAGTGAGCTATGTAGCGATTTTCTGTAAAAACTTTTTTAATACCGAGAATTTGGTTACGAAGACGGTTTGCCTCGATGTGACCAATATTAATTGCAATCTGCGGAATTTTAGCCATCAGTTCTTGTAATTTCTTTTTGCCTACATAAAGGACCTCTGAATCTATCCGAGCGACTACACCTCCTGAATGGGGCTCCCCTGTTAAAAGAGCTACTTCTCCTAAAATATCCCCCGCAATAGCGCGTGCTACAATTTTCTTTTCTCCTGACGGCAATTTTGTAATGATTTGAAATTCTCCGGATACCACAACATATAGACTTTTTGGCTTTTCATTCATACGAAAAAGCTGTTCCCCTTTTTTTACATAACGCCTTTTAAATGAATTCCAAAATTCTTTTTTCTTGCGATTCGTTAATCCTTGCGTAAGCGGGGAATCTTTTAAGAATGTAGGCAAATTATGCTTCATACAGAAACAGAAAATCCTTTTACTTTGAGTTTACGACCCTTTTCAATATCTTTGTGAATTTGATTCACTAACTTCTCAACCGACGGAAATTTTTTTTCATCGCGCAATCTGCGTAAAAAATATAAGCGAACGGTCTCACCATAAATTTCTTTGTTAAAATTTAAAAGATGAGCTTCTACGGATAAATTTACATTCGCAAATGTTGGATTAAAGCCAACATTCATTAAAGCACGATAATACTCCCCTCCATACTTCGCGATACCAAAATAAACTCCTGCCTTGGGTACCATTTTATCTTCGGCTAAACTAATGTTAATGGTTGGTATGCCAATTTGTTTTCCTCTCCCTTTGCCTCGAATTACAGGTCCTCGGATTAAAAACGGGTCACCTAACATTGCATTGGCATCTGCAAGCTTTCCCTCGGATAAACATTCACGAATCCGTGTGGACGAAATGACTTTTCGCTTATACAGAACTGGCTTCATTTGTTCTACACTAAATCCATATTTATGAGCTGCTTTTTTTAAGTAGTGATAATGCCCATGTCGGTTACGACCAAAATGATGATCGTAGCCTAAAATAATATGGCGGGCTAAAAGTTTTTCTAATAAAATTTCTTTTAAAAAGCGATGCGCTGGTGTTTTGGCTAACTCTTCTGTAAACGGAATAAACACTGCGGCTCGTAAATCAAATTGTTGTAAAATAATAATTTTTTCTTCTTTTGTATAAATACGCTGATATGACCTCAACTTCCCTAGTACTTTTTTAGGACTCGGTTCATACGTAACTAAAACCGGTGCATATCCTTGCTTTTTTGCGGTTCGGATATTGCGCTCAATAAGCTTGCGATGCCCGCGATGCAGACCATCAAAATCACCAAGGGTAAGCACAGCCGGCCCCCACTTGGCAGTAAAGCCCGTTAAATCGGAAATAATCTCCATTTAACGAGAATCCTTACTCGCTACCGTACCTAAACCATATAGTAAAATTCCCGTTAGTGCATACGCACTCGCAAACTTATATGGAATATAGTTTGGATCGTTCAGTACCCATGGGAGATAAATTTCTCCGGACGAAGTTGCTGAATGTATCATCCCAAAAAAAGATAGCACAGCTCCAAATAAAAGGGTATAAAGCACATTTTTATATTTTTGTTGAATAATAAATACTGTGGCTGCGCCCCATATCATCCCTGTGATAATAAATCCTTGCGAAAGAGCTTGTAAGTATGGATACGTTTCTTCCGAACGCGCGGGGTACAACAAAGCCGCAGAGCTTAAAATGGCAATGGCTTTTTTTACCGCAGCATGGTCTAATCCAGATGCCTTTAAGGCAGAAGCGGCATCCGCAGCTTCTTTTAAGAAGCGATGGAAAGGCTCATACAACATTTTTAATTTTGTATAGCCAAAATGAATAATTGTCGGTATGATAGCAATGGATACTGCCATGTTGTGCTCTTTTGGTGTCATTAAGTATGCCATGGCTGTAATTTCAAAACCAATAAAAATTAAAATAGGCGCTACTACTGTGTGTGGAATTAAATAAACAATGTAACCCACTAAACCAAGAGCCGCACCAATCCCAATTAAAATGCCTGTTGCTAATGTATAGCCTACACCAGCTCCCATCCTTTTATAGGCCCCATGTCCAATATAAGGTGTTGATTGAGACACGCCGCCAAATAAACCAGCAACAATCGTAGCAAAAGCTTCTGTTAATAAGATATTTTTTGTATTAAAGTTATCTCCTGATAAACGAGCACTTTCTGTGACGTTAATTCCACCAACAATGGTTAAAAGACCAAAAGGAATGGCAATGGGTAAATAAAGAATGGCTTCCTTAAAAAAATAAGCTGGCCAGCTGAAATGGGGATAAGGTATAGCAAGCTGAACCGGTAAGGTTTCTAATCCTTTAAACTCTTGCCCAAAAATTCCAAGAATCCCCGAACCATAATATACAATTAAGCCTGCTAATACAGCTACTGCTGCCCCTGGTAAATTAGCCGGTAATTTCTGATGAGCCACTAATGTAAAAAGAACAAGAGCTAATGCCGTTAAACCTGCTAAAGGAAACTCCATGGTTGTAATAAATTGATCGGCAGCTAAATAAACCAGTCCAATTCCTGCAATGGACCCTAACAAACCGGCAGAAGGTACATAACGCTGAATGGTATTTCCTAGATATGAAGTAATTATTTTTACAAGTCCCATCCAAATCATAATGGCCATGCCCGTAAACCAGGCATGCAAACCTGCTTGGTATGTAAGATCATCGCCAGAGAACTGTCCGGATAGCTGTGATTTAAAATATAAAAAGGCTGGCCCTAGTACAAACACAGCCATACCAATGGTAGATGGGGTATCTAAACCTAATGGCATGGCTGTTACATCCGCGCGATTTTCTTTTTTAGCAAGCTTATAACCCATATAAGAATAAACTAAATCGCCAAACATAACCCCGACGGCTGTGCCAGGAATCATAAACATATAGACAATTTTTTCAGGAAACCCAAAGCCTTGCACTAAAATGGATGCTAATATCACTAAATTTAAGACATTATCTAAAAACAAAGTAAAGAAAGCATTGAAATCGCCTATTTTAAACCACTTAAATTCCGAAGTCATGCTTACAAGTTGGAATTCCTTTCAAAATGGCAAGCTTTTTTCCAGCAAATAAAACTTTACATTACAAAGCCCGTTGCCAACAGAGCAAGAGAGGGTTGGAACACTTGTCTGAAAAAAGTATCACGATTCATGACATTCAACTTAC
>RFJE01000305.1 GCA_003695005.1 Candidatus Hydrogenedentota bacterium
AAACGAAATAAAAAGAGCAAAAAATGAAAAAACCCATATCAGTATAAAAGAAAAAAAGCCGGGCTGTTTTTCTCTTGTTATTTTAGTTGTTTCCATGGTTTTGCTCCTAATGGTTCTGCTGGCTTATTTTCTTCTTTTGTGCTTGTTACTTTTTCTTGTTGGTTATTATCTCTTGAATTTTGGTTTTTGTATGGATCTAGCATCGTGGTTAATAGTAGCAAAGCTTCTTTCTTAAAAGGAAATTGCTCCACAAGACGAGCCACGTTTTTATCTTCTATTTGGCTAGTATCCCACACTCCAATACAAGCAGGACAGCCAAATTTACACTCACAGCTTTCTACGGCTTGTTGTGCAAGTAGCAACAAGCTTTCTGTATTTTTTACTAGCTTATGAGAAAGCCCCACACCTCCGGGATATTGGTCATAAAAAATAATGGCATAATCTCCAAAATGAGAATCGCGTAAAAAGGAAGTTACAGCAATATCCCGAATATCACAAAGAGCAACAAGGGGTGACATATTGTGCAGTAAATAAGAGATTCTTTGTAAGAGCTCTCCTTGTGCATATTCCGGGATATGGTCAAAATATTGATACGGCAACTGAAACCAAGCCCCTTGTGTATGCATTGTAATTGGCGGTGTATGAATCTGTCCCCATCCAATATTTTCATGTGTTTTAATTTTTATTTTCTTATAAAGATGAGCCTGGCTAGTTACACTTACATCCCCATAAGCAAACGATAAATTACACTCCTCATATACCTCATCTTGGGTAAGAGCTTTTAGCTCTACTTTTACACTCGCTTCGGTATAATAGTCAGATTGGACTTGTTGTACTTCGGCACGACGCTTATCCCAATCTAATTTTAATACATAGTAATGCCGACCTTGGTGCTGGTAAATGGCTTCATCGTGAATCATGGTAGGGGCACTAAAATAATCGACCTCCCCAATCACCTGTTCTTTCGAACGGCGTGTACAATCCACAATGACAAAATTATCTTGAGCTGCGCTTCGCAAAGAAATTTCCCCTGCGGGGTATCCCTCTTCCATCCAAAAATACTTCCCACTGCGCTCGACTAAAATTCTATTTTGTACAAAATAATTTAAAATATCCTGAATTTCTAAAGTACCAAAATCTTCGATTTCCGATTTCTCAAAATACTTTTCATAAGCTGCACATTTAATATGCTCCATTAAAATAGCCGGATTATCCGGATGAATAATGGCTGCTTCTCCCTGGCTTTCTAAAAAGAATTCAGGATGATTCATTAAATATTGGTCAAGCGCACTTGCTGTAGCCACCATCACAGCAAGGGAAGTTTCTTTTTTACGCCCAGCTCTTCCAAATTGCTGTGTTAAAGAAGAAACTCTACCCGGATAGCCAATCGATACAACGGCTTTTAAAGAACCAATATCAATTCCAAGCTCCAATGCATTTGTGGAAACGACCCCTAAAACTCGACTTTCGCGTAAGCTTTTTTCAATATTTCGCCTTTCTCCGGGTAAGTAGCCACCACGGTAACCGCGAATTTTTTGCCGAAACAAGGGGGGGACTCGCTCCCGCAGCATAGTAAGCAAGGTTTCTGTGCGATTGCGAGATCTTGCAAAAAAAATCGTTGGAATTTCATTGAGTAATAGATCGCGACCTAAACTAGCTGCTGCGGAATAGGCGCTCGCTCTCGTCCCTATTTCATCAATGACAGGGGGATTGTAAAAGATAATGTGCCGCCCACCTTCTGGCGCACCGGATTTTGAAATAAGCTCAAATGAATATCCGGTTAAATTTTGTGCAAGCTCCGTCGGGTTTGCAATGGTTGCTGAAGACAAATAATACCGTGGCCAACTGCCATAATGGCGCAATATGCGATTCAATCTGCGTAAGACATTTGCGACATGAGATCCAAATACCCCCATATAAATATGAGCTTCATCAATGACGATGGTGCGTAAATTTTGGAATAAATTTTTCCAAGTAGTGTGATGCGGTAAAATCCCTGTGTGCAACATATCAGGGTTTGTTAAAATAAAGTCTCCTGCTTTTTTAACGGTACGTCTTTGTTCAGGGGGGGTATCCCCATCAAAAGTAGATACATTCCAATCAAAACCTAATTTTTGCGTCCACTTTCGAAAAAGAGCAAGCTGGTCTTGGGCTAATGCTTTTGTCGGAAACATGAATAAGTGACGACCCTCGGGATGTAAAATTTTATCAATTAAAATAGGCAGCAAATAAGATAGAGTTTTTCCCGAAGCGGTTGGTGTAGTAATCACAAAATTTTTATTTTGCTCGTAACAAGCAATGGCTTCTGCTTGGTGAGAATATAACTTTAAAATACCTTCTTCTTTGAGCAAGTTGGCTAAAATCTCCGGCATAATTTCGGGAAAGTCGGCATACATGGCTTCTTTTGGATCAATATACTCATGCCATGCAATATAATCACTTTTTTGATCCAGTAAATATTCAACAAGTTGGTCTAAATTCATTATGACCTCATGCTATAATGCGTAATGCGATAATCCATTAAAAGCAATGTATGCAACATCTTATCAAGAGTTTTGTTCAGCCAAGTAACTTCTTCTTTTGTAAGGACTCCGTCTTTTAATGTAGCGCGAATTTCATTACCAAACTCTTTTAAAAGAGGCAAGACCGATTCTTCTAACCACTGCTTAAAAGTTTTATACCGGTTAAACTCCCGTGGATTGATGTTGCCCGATAAGGTAAAGTCGGCTTCGTCTAATACAAGAGAATAAGAAAAACCTGTCTCTAACTCCTGACTTTCCGGATACATATCATCTAGATATTCTTTGGATAAATAAAGTCGCAAAATTAAAATGCTTTTTAATAGTTCTCTTATGTACTTTTTTAAATTTGCTTTTTCTTGCCCTACAAGCTTTCCGTCCGATGCCATATATTTACTATACGCTTTTGCCATTGCTTCAATGAAATACACAATGGTTTTAATATGATCGGGCAAATCTATTTTTTCTCCATAACGATACTTTAAACGACCCGTTAAAGTAAAACGACCGTCGGGATCCACATTCATTTCTTGCACACAACATGCTAAAAAACCCGAGATATTCCGTCAAGGAAAACACTTTACAAATAGTGCATACTTAATAAACTGTGGTATGAAATTAAAAATAATACTTCCCCTTCTTGTTTTTTTCTCTTATTGTAAAGAACTACCCGAACCGATTCGCAGTTGGCAAAAAGAGCAAATTAAAAAGCGCTATGGAACGCCCGAACCAACTAAAGACGATATTGCAAGCTGGCAGGAAAAAGTTCGCGAATACGAAGATATCATCAACCAAAAAGTAGAAGCAGGAGCAAAAGCAGGGCTTTACTACCGCAAGTTAGGCGAAGCTTTTTCTTACATGGAATCTTATGAGCTATGCGAAGAAAACTTGCAAAAAGCCATTCATTATGGTTATACAGAGCCCGAAGTTTTTTTCTCCCTTGGTCTTTGTCAGGCTAATTTAGCACGAGCACATAATTGGAAGCAAAGTATTTCTTTGCGGGCGGAAGAATCATTCTTAAAAACTTTAAACTTAAACCCCAATTTTACCAAAGCCATTTTCGAGCTAGGCCTTCTGTACTATTATGGTTTTTCGCGAACAAATTCCTACAGTGTTTTATCCGAAAAAGTGATTGTGAGCCAAAAAGAATACAAGAAAAAAGCAATTCAACTTTTGCAAGAATATCAGGCTAAAGAGCCCGAAGATAAAAGAGT
>RFJE01000306.1 GCA_003695005.1 Candidatus Hydrogenedentota bacterium
TAAAAAACCCCGCACGTATTTTCAATAAAATTCCATTAGGGAAAGAATTTATTTTCGGAGGGGGACTTTTAGATAAAGGAAACAAAGTTGCAGTCTATACCGGACAAAATGAAATTTTAATCTTGGATATTAATCAAAATAAAGTATTAAAACGATTTTCTGTTTCTTTAAAAAACCAAGATGCTGCTTCTCGATTTTATGTGGAGCCAAATGGAAAATTTGCTCTTTTATCCACAGATTTAGGAATTTTATACCAAATTGATTTATCGAGCGGAAGTAAAGAGAAACTTTATTCCGGTTCCACCATGAGTGTCTTACGGTTCTTCCCCAAAGAAAAGATGTTTGCTTTTGGAACAGATTCCGGAGAAGTCTTTGTCTATCATTATCAGGAGGATGCGGCGGAAGAAGTGCTGCACTGGAAAAAAGTTCCTGCTCTACTTTTTGAAAAAGGAGTAGCAAAGTTTTCGCATCAAAAACAAACAGCAATGGAAAGAGTCGAAAGCTTGTTTTTGGATAAGCAAAATAAAATCCTGTATGCGGGATTGTTTAATGGAACTGTATATGGCTATTCTCTAACAAAACACAAGGTTGTATCATCGTATTTTATTTCCGAGCAATCCGTTTGGTGGCTATATGTTTACAAAAACTTTCTTTATGCTTATTCAGATAAGCAGGTTATAAAGTTGGATATGCAAACAGGTCAAAAACAAATCCTTGCAAAAAGCAAAGCAAGGCCGCTTTATACTTTTTTTCACCAAGGTAATGCTTGGGTATTTTCTGCTGCAAGAGAAGTGGCTTTATTTCAACCTAACATTGCGAAGTGGAAAATCATTCAAAAGGCAAATATCCTATTTACAAAAATAGAGTTTAAGCAGACAGGAGGAGGGCCACCGGTAGGAGCCCCTGTTCAGGTTGAAATTATGGGAGATGATTTTAGCATATTACGGAAATTAGCAAACCGAGTTAAAGAGCAGTTGCGTACTATGGATGGAGTTTATGATATTCGAGACAATTGGGAAACAGGTACCGAAGAGTATCATATTGAAATTGACGAAGAGAGAGCTGCTCTTGCTGGGGTAAGTGTAGCACAAATTGCTTCCACTCTGCAAACGGCCTTTGAAGGTCGAGTGGCCACGAGCATTAAAAAAGCAGACGAAGAAATTGATATCCGAGTTATTTTCCCCGAGAATTTAAGAGAGCGACTTGATTCCTTATCGAAAGTTATGGTTAGAAATCGAGTAGGCAACTTAGTGCCGATTACCGAGTTAGCTTATTTTAAGCGCTATCCCGGGGTTGCCCTCATTACTCACAAAGACAACCGCCGTACCATTTATGTCAAGGCAAACTTAAATGAGCAAAAAACATCTTCTGTGGCCGTTACGCAAAAATTAAAACCACTTTTTAAAGAGCTAGAAAAGAAGTATCCCGATTATAATTTAGTAAGTGGAGGGGAGTACGAGGATACACAGGAATCCATGCGCGATTTAGCAAAAGCTGCTGGAATTGCCATTATGGGTATTGGAGCCATTTTAGTTTTGCTATTTGGAAATGTTCGCCATCCTCGTGTTATTATGATTGCCATTCCCCTTGGATTTATTGGCGTCTCGATTGCTTTTTTCTTACATAAAATTACAGTGCAGCCAAAACTTGTGTTTAGCTTTTTAGCTTCCATGGGAATTGTGGGCTTGACAGGTGTGGTTGTGAACGATTCCATTATATTAGTGGATACCATTAATAAGCTTCGACGCACGGGAATGAGTTTACATGATGCAGTCATTTTTGGGGCAAAGCAAAGGTTACGGCCTGTGCTTTTAACTACTATCACCACAGTTTTTGGGCTTTTGCCAACGGCGTATGGAATTGGAGGCAGTGATCCGTTCTTAAAGCCAATGGCATTAGCAATGGCATGGGGGCTTGCTTTTGCAACTATGATTACCCTGTTAGTCATTCCCGGATATTATGTAATATGGGAAGATAGAGGCTTTGTTTTCCATAGAAATTATGACAAAGAATTCATTGCATTAGCTCAATTAAGGGAGGAGTCTAATGGCTAAAAAAAAGCAAGTTAAACTTAAGACACAAAATATTGAAGATTTAGTAGAGAAAATTGATCGTGGGGAGATGGTCATTCACTATGAAGAAATTGAAAAATTACCCCTAGATGAAATTTTAGAAATTTTGGATTTTCTTCGTCGCGAAGAAATGGAGAAAGCATTTGAAGAAGTTAAAAAAATTTATTTAGCTAAACAACCACCTGCCATAGAAATTCCGGAATCTGATTTAAGAATTTGGTCGTATTATTATGACAGGCGTCTCGCTGCTTATCTTTCGGGCTTTCTTGGCCTTATTGGTTATGCAGTGGCAAATTTCTTATGGCCGCATACAGGCCACGAGAAAATTTCTTTTCCTGTTATAATAGCGGTCGGTATATTCTTTTTCTCGCAATTTATTGGTAGGATTTTTTTAGCAAGGCATGAATCAAAATATGGAAAACCAACCCCCGGCTCATCCCGTCATAGAGAAAAATTAGGTTTGCGCATTGTAAATAAACAAGGAAAACCAATTTCTTTTTTACGAGCCTTTGTACGAGGGCTTTTGCGATCTTTTCCGCTTTCCCCTATCATGCTTTTAAGTATTGAAATAAGCAAGAAAAAACGCGGCTTCCACGATAAGATTACAGGTACGTATGTAATTCGTCAAAATGGCGAAGCATCTCCTGAGGAAATTGCACAATTTATTCAAGAAAATATGTAATTTCCTTTAAGATTTTTCCAATGTTCCGATTTATATATTGTGGAACTGAGCATAAAAGTAGAACGCAAGGACAATGAGTATTTAGCAAGTTGTCCTGAATTAGATATTTTTTGTTACGGGCCAACCCCGGAAAAGGCACGACTTCGGCTGCAAAAAGTAATGGTCTTTTATGCAGAAACAGCATCACAACTGGGTTACAATATTGATGCAGAGGAATTACTTACTTCTCTGAAAGATGCTGTTCCTAATGTGACTTCTTTTTTTCAGTAATTAAAAACCTGTTTTATAAATAGCATAAGCACCCTCGCGGTTACTAATAAAGTATAATATTCTTTTTTTCGTATCCATCACAGGGTACATATCTTGTGCAGGATCTTTTGTTATTTGAACGGGATCTTGGTCTGGGCTTGTACCAATTAAATAAATATCGTTATTTCCTGCAGCATTGGAAACCGCAAATAAAAATTTACCGTGAAAATCTCGGCTTGGCTGAAACGTAAATCCATTGGGGTTATTGAGTTTTTCCACCGTTAGGTTGGATAAGTTTAGTTTGTGAATAGCGAATTGGCCTTCGCGATTGGAGTAAAAAAATACACTTTTGCCATCCGAAGAAAACTTAGGTCCGAAATCAAAAAAGGATGATTGGGTAAGGCGCATCTCTTTTCTTGTGTTTAAGTCCATTTTATACAAACTGTAACTGCCTTCCCGACGAGAATAATAAACTAAATATTTTCCATCTGCTGAAATATCGGGAAACTCGCACCAATACCCGGCAGGACTAATTTGTTCCGAGTGGGGAGCACCACTCACGGGCAGCTGAATTCGATAGATGCCACCAAATGTCTTTTCGTTCGAGAAGTAATACAAGAATTTTCCATCCGGGGAAAAAACCGGCTGTGACTCTAACGCATCAGAAATAGGGAGATTTTGCTTTTCTTTTGTTGCTAAGTTTAAAAGAACAATGTCTCCTTTATTATCTCGTTGTGTTGAGCTAAAGGCAAGTTTTTTTCCATCGGGAGAAAGAGCTAGTGTCTGTAATTTCCCTTCACCGGTATAAACTTTTACAGCACCCGATACTTTAATAGAAATCGCATAGTGAGAAGCAAAGGTAGTAATAAAAAACCAAAGCAGTATTTTAAACTTCATGGTTTTTTTCTCCTATGGCAACAAACCGTGATACAGCAGATCTAGAACAAGAGTGTCCTTTTAACATAGAAAGAAGTCCTAAATAGCCGGCGTAAACAGCTACAAGACGAAATCTTTTTCGGCCAAGTGGAAACAGAAATTTAGCCACCCTTGTCTCTCCACTCTTCGCCACAGCACAAAATAAAGTTCCCACTGGCTTTTCTAAGCTACCACCGGTTGGACCTGCAATCCCTGTCCAACTAATGGCATACGTAGCACCTGTGTTTTTACGAGCACCTTCTGCCATTTCCAGAGCTGTTTGTTGGCTAACAGCACCATATTTTATAAGTGTGGATTCTTTTACATTTAATACATTTTTTTTAACACTGTTATGATAACAAACTAAAGACCCTAAAAAAACTTCGGATGATCCGGGCATATCCGTAAAAATTTTTCCTGCTAATCCACCGGTGCAACTTTCTGCAAAAGCAAGAGTTTCTTTTTTGGATTTCAGGATCTCAAAAATAGATTGTTCAGGGTTTTCCATAATACAAGCAGAAAATTTTTCTTGTATTTGCTCTGTAAAAGAACGCAGCACATCAGAGTGATTAGATTGCACAAATAAGCGGCATCCATAAGGTAGTGCATGCACTCCTACTTCGACTTCTTCGGGAATCTCTAATTGAGAAAATAAATCACTTTCTCCAATACCCCAAATAGGTAAAATAATTGGCTTTGGTTTCTGCAAAACATGCTTCTGTAAAATATCCCGCACAGTTTCCCACATAGGTTTTACTTCTAAAGGAAATCCGGGTAGAGCCACTAAAGCAAGAGAAGGAGCAAAAAACCCGGGAGCTAAGCCAATTTTATTTTCAATGACTTCTACGCCGGATGGAATTCTGCCTTGGCGTAAAGCACGCTTTAAGAAATTTTTATCTTTTTTTCGAAATACAGCACGAATCCTTCTTTCGGCTGGTGGATGCAATGTTGGCTCGACGGAAAGAAGGTCACTAATAATATCTACGGTTTTGTCATCTTCTGTTGGTCCGAGTCCCCCTGTCATAATAATAAAAAAATCCTGATGTAAATCTAAAATTGCTTTTTTGACTTCTTCCTCATGATCCGGCAAAATTCTAGCTTCTCCTAACTCCATGCCTTCTGCTTGTAGAGCTTCTGCAAAAAAAGAAACATGAGCATCCTGCACGTATCCTTTTGTAACTTCGCTACCAACCACTAACAAAGCAACAGCAGGAAACATCTGCATTTGCTTATTTCATTGGCATTAAGATGTTACTATTACCACCCATGTATTGCGGTAATTTCCCATCCCACTTTTTAATCCATTCTAGTTTAACCACATCCGGACTTACGGACCTTGCTAATTTCGACTGTTCATACGCTTTAGCATCGGCTAAAATGCGCACTCGCCTTGCTTCTTCTTCGGCTTGTCGTCTTTCATACTCTTTAGTTTTTATTTTTTGGTCTTGGATTTGCTTTTCTTCTACACTCTTCGAATAAGCTTCAGAAAATGAGATGTTCATAATACTCACATCTTGCAATATAATAAAATAATTTTTTAGTTTTTCCCGCAAAAGTTTTAATGTATGGTTTCTTAATTCTTCTCGCTTGGTAATGACTTCTGCAATTTTAAATTTTGCTGTGGAAGCTTTAATAGACTCTTCCATGGCAGGAACAATCACTTTAGCTACGTAATCTGGCCCTATTTGTTGGTGCAATCTTGCCACTTCTTTTGCATCAATTTTATAGTTAATGGCAAGCCGTACCTTAATATCTTGCAAATCAGCTGTTGAACATTCCGATTCCGATTCAAACTTCATGGTACGGACATCATACCTTTCCACAGAATAGACAAATGGCATTACAAAATGCATCCCTTCTCCAAGAGGAGTCATTTGAACCCCACTCACGCGGGATACGACAACACCACGCTCACCTGCTCCAATAACCACAAAGGGATTGATAATGATAAGGGCAATAAACAATAAAAGAACTACAATCCCTTGTACAACCCATTTATTTGTCTTTTGATTCTCACTCATATTGCGAGCGTAAAACGAGAAGGTATGATGGCAACTTTTTTTTACATAGCGCGGATATTTATTTGCGGGGCCGTTTGGAATTTATACTCTTCTTCTTTGCCAGTAGAACTATCTTGCCAACGAATGGTAATTTGCACATACGGCGGTAGTCTTTTTCGTACTTTATACGACCATTCATCGAACCAGTCTTCACCGTTTAGAGAAAATTCCACAATAAACGAAGTAATGTGATGTACCATAGGAATTGGAATACCTGCTTCGGGATTTTCATAATCTACAAACGCTGAATTTTTTCTATATAAAGTTATCCCTTCATCCGTTTTTTTTACATACCATGTTACACTAAATACAGAAGTTTGCAGTAGAGTAGGATTGGCATATAACGTTGTGGCTACAAAATTTAACGTATCAAACCTGCCGGATAACTCTTGGCCTTTGTATGCTTCAAAAAAAGTTTTTGGATTCCAGCTTGGTGCGTAGGCATTGCGAATATCAGCCGAAAGTGCACCCGCTGCCGTTAATATCTCGGCGCGCATCGAAGCAGATTGTGCCGAGGTGTATGTTAAATTTTTCAGGCTCATATATAAAGAAAAAACACCGGTTAGCAAAAAGGCAGTTAGTCCAATTACAATTAAAAGTTCAATTAACGTAAAACCACGCTTCATTAAAAGACCCCTAAGCCACGATAAAAGACAAGGTGATAGTTTTTGTTATTACCATAAAAAACGGTAACCTCGTACTTTAGCATCTTAAAAACAGCTCCTGTTACCGTTTCTCTAGAAAGCGCACGCTCTTTTAAGTACTTACTAATTTGAGCTTTGCTATGTTCTGCATCTTCTTCTCCTTCAGATTCGCCGGAAAGCATTTTTGCTAAATCGAGTTCAATTTTTTTTATTTCCCATTTATAAGAAAAACTAGGGAAAGCCTTAA
>RFJE01000307.1 GCA_003695005.1 Candidatus Hydrogenedentota bacterium
ATTTTAAAATCCACTCATCATAAATTTATGATTGATAATTTAATTTATGCCATACTCGATTTAATGGATGTAAAACTTTCTTCCGATGAAAAACACAAAAGTTTATTTTCGCCTCAATTTGCCTATCGTAAAAGACTTACAAAACTTGGCAATTATGATTCTATTGTTCAAAACAAGTAAAACAAACATTTATATTAATTTGTAATTTTTGTACTCGCCAGGTCGCCAGCCAGTTTTTTTCTCAATCCACATGGATAACTTTTCTTTAAGATTTAGTTTTTTTTGCGTCGGATCAAATGAAAATTGCCAATTCATTGCCTCAATTCTTTTTTGCATTACTTTTGGATGCGAACCGGTAAATTTAGCAAGAGTATCAATCTTACTGTAGTCAAACTCATCGACATCGGGAATATGCTCTTTAACCCAATTTTCATCATGCCAATATAAATTAAAAGTTTTCTGTTTTGCCTGCTGCTTTTCCGGTGGCTTTACCCAACCATAATGATATACAGTCGCATCGACCGGCTTTACAAAAAGCTTTCTCCCTTCTTTTCGAAATCCCTGTGCATCTTTCCACGACCTTATCGACTTATCATTTCGGATAATCCGTACTTCCCGCCGATACCACCTTCTTGAATCTCCAATGTAATCATAAGAACCATAAAAATGCAAGTAACGAAAAAGTAGACCTTCTACTTTTTTATCCGGCAAGTATGTTTCCATAGCTTCGAGAATAGCAGGGTAGTCTTTTTCGTGAATAACTTCATCCCCCTGTATATAAAAAGCCCAATCACTTTTATCTGATATAGCATCAAAAGCTTTGTTAGTTTCTGATGCTAAAACAGCTCCTCCCTCACGCAAAGATTCATCCCACTGAGTTTCTACAATGCGAATTTTATCCGAAGGTATGGATTGAATTAGCTTTAAAGTATCATCCTCGCTTTTTCCAACTGCCACCACCACTTCATCACACAAAGGTAGAATGGATTCAATGGCTTCGCGAATAGGATAGTCAAACTTTATGGCATTGCGAATAAAGGTAAAGCCACTGACAAACACTTATGTCTTTTTACGCGCTGTTTTTTTCGTAGCCTTTTCTAAATCCGACAGGGAATGTAAAATTTTATCTGCAATGCCATAGCTAACTGCTTCTTGCGCATTCATATAAAAATCGCGATCCGTATCTTTCTCTATTTTTTTCAAATCCTGCCCCGTCGCTTCTGACAAAATTCGATTTAATTCGGCACGTGTCTTCTTAATTTCTTCGGCATGAATTTTAATGTCAATGGCCGGAGCTACAATTTGCCCGCTAATTAAAGGCTGGTGAATCATAACTTTAGAATGCTCAAAAACATAGCGGTGGCCCTTTTCCCCTGCTGCAAACAAAACAGCTCCCATCGAAGCAGCAAGTCCCATTACAATGGTATACACAGGGGATGATATCATTTTCATCACATCAAATACAGCCATCCCTGCCGAGATAACTCCACCAGGAGAGTTAATAAACATGTAAATTGGTTTGCCTGGTTCTTCTCTTTCAAGATACAATAACTTTTCTACAATTTCCTCACACGACTTATCGTGAATAGCACCCCATATAAAAATCTGCCTATTTTTTAAAAAGCTTTCTGCTATTTTATCTTTGAGTCGTCCTGATTTTTTATCATCGTTTTTTGCCATATTCATAAGCCATAATTTAGTTTGCATATAGGCGAAAAAGTGGTTTTCATACTCGCTGCATATCTTTTTTACGCATTATGAGCACCGCTGACTTTTTGCAAATAAAAAGCGCCATTGAAGAAATGGCCAATAAAATTCCCCTGAAACCAACGGAATACCAAATTAGTGTGGAACGCAATGAATTTCGTTTAGAATTACGACCTGCCAATTTAAATGCAGAAATCATGTTTGGTATTATTCGGCTGTGTAAAAAGCATTTAGAAAATTGGCGCATCCATACTTTAGATAATAATTTTTTATCGCTTCAGGCTCTTAATGAAAATTTATTTGACACAGCTAACCTATTAAAAAATATTAAAGTCCGTGCTAGTGATCTCTATAATGAAAGATTAGTAGAAATAAGCAAACATTCTTTACCAAGTCAAGCGGAACTCTCTTTAATTTCTTCTTTAATAGAGTACCTATTTCAAAACAATGAGGTAAAAAACCCGCTGGAGAAGCTTGAGCAAATGGGCTGTCTGATTTTTAAACCTTCCGAAAATCAGCTAGATTTTTCTCATTTTGCGGGTTATTCTGCTATCAAGGAAGAAGTCAAAAGAACCATTGTCTTACCATTTCATCACCAAGATATTTTTGAGAATATTGGAAAAAAAACGCGAAATATCGGGGATAGTAATTTTCCCCGTTCTATCTTATTTAGTGGCCCTCCTGGAGTTGGCAAAACCATGATGGCGCGCATTTTAGCTGCAGAAGCAAAAATGATTTTAATTGCCATTTCTTTGGAAAATATTTTATCAGCTTTTTATGGGGAAAGCTCTAAGCGTTTAGCCTCTATTTTTGATTTAGCTGCCCTTGCTGGCTATGAATATGGAAAAGTAGCTATTTTCCTCGATGAAATTGATGCACTTGCACCATCACGCAACGAAAAACTTTTTGAAGCAACTCGCCGCATGTTATCTACTCTCTTGCGAAAAATTGAAGGTCTCGAAAAGTCCGGCAATTACCTAACCATTGGTGCTACAAACCGAAAAGAAGATTTAGATGCGGCTCTCCTCTCTCGCTTTGATGCCATTATTGAATTCCCTTTGCCAAGCGAGAAAGATATAGAAGAGATTTTATCCCTTTACGCAAAACATTTACCTAGCGAAGATCGAAAAACATTGGCAGCAGAATTGATTGGATTTTCCCCGCGAAACATATTAGATATATGTAAGCGAGCTGAAAGAATCCATGCAGCCAACATTATTGCGAAAAAAGCAAAAGAAAACTCACTACCAACAGTGCAAGAATACTTAATTGCTGCAAAACAGCGATTCTCTGCAAAAAGCCGAGAATCGCTGTAATTATACTAAAAACAGGAAAAATTACTATTGTTTACTAATTAATCCCGATCAATATCTTGGCGACGCAAATCTTCCGGTTGGAACAATTCTACAAAAGCATTAAATAACTTTTTAGCTTTTTCTGTATTATCTTGTGTAACATTACAGACAAAAACATCTAGAGTTAAATAATCTTTTTCTGGCCAAGTATGAATAGCTACATGGGATTCTGCCAACAAAATTGTACCTGTAACACCGGCGTCTGGAAATTGATAAAAACTCTGCCCTATTTCCGTTAAACCCGCTTGTTTTACCTGCTCCGAACAAAATTCATAAAGCAAATCTGCATCGAGCATATATTCTTGGCCGCCTCGGCATCCATAAAAGTCTCCTAGTATATGCAATCCCCCAGAGACTTTTTCAAACTTATCTTGATTCGGCAGTAAGATTGTGTTTTTTGTATCTAGTTCCATATTCCCCCCTAGAAGCAGTATTCTCCCCGTAAGGAATCCTCTGCACGTCTCCTTATTGACTACCACCAGAGGGGTGACCGTTGCCGGTCATAATTGGCGTACGTCGAGACGGCTTATCTGATCTCTTACGGTTCGAGCCATATTCAAAAACAAAGACATTGTGTCAACCAAAGGGATTTAGAGTGACAAATTTCATTGGCAGCGATACGGCGAAACGCCGTATCGCTGAAATCGAATAAAAAATAGGGGAAAAAGGCCTACTCGTGCTCAAATCCCTCACCAAATTAAAAATTTGGTGAGGGACGGAAACTGCGCCAAGCAAGCCTTTTTCCCCTTCACCGAGAATTGCTGTTTCATTGGCCAACTAAAAACACATCCGCAAAGAAGAACCTCTTCTTTACCCTGCTTATGAGGAAATTATAGCAAGTCAATAAAAT
>RFJE01000031.1 GCA_003695005.1 Candidatus Hydrogenedentota bacterium
CTATTGAACAACACTAAATCGCGCCGAACTCTTGAGATCCTGGTAAAAAAATTTCGAACTTTTTTAGAGACATTTCGTCTAAGTTGTACCGACTCAATAAGTACGGTAAAAAAAATTCAAGGAGAAGAAAAATGAAGAAAATTACAACGATTATCTTAGCAGCTTGTCTAGCAGCACCTTTAATTGCCCAAGATAATGCTGCTGAACAAACAACAAAGAGCAACATAAACCAAACAGATTCTGCCCTTTTCTTAAGATTAGGATTAGGTTATGGGTCTGTAGTTTATGGAAGTTCAAACAATAATAGTACATCTGAATTAGGTGGTGGCCCTTCTTTTAGTGGTGATGCTGCTGTTTTGTGGAATTGGAAATTGGTAGCAGCAGAACTTAGTTTCGTAGGAGCCAATATTAGTAATACGGAAGTAACTGTAAATGGGGTTACTACAAAAAATGAAGGATCCGGTTTTTTATGGTTTTTAGATCCAAAAATTGGGGTCAAACTTTTTTCTAAACCGGGCGATATGGGTCATACTTTTCTGTATGGCGGACTTAGAGTGTGGGGCTTTAGCCGATCTTTAACAAGCACTGAGACAAGTGGAGTAAAAACCACATACAGTCCGGAAGATAAAACATCCGGTTCTGCTGTTGGCTGGATAGCCGGAGTTCGCGACCTTAGCACCTATAAGCTAGGAAGTGGCGACTGGTCATTACTTTTCCAATGGGGAGTATTCGTAGACTCTGCACCACTGAAGGAAGTCACTGAAAATGATTCTAAAGTAACCTTACAAGACCCCTCAGGACTGGGATTAGGTTACGAAGTTGGACTTGGTGCCGCCAATGAAAATTCCGGCTTAGCCATATATTTAAATTATAAAGTCGATGTAGCCGTAACCTTATTTGATTCTCCTACAAAATTATTTGGCACAGGGATTGGTCACTATTACTTAACCGTAGCTAAACAACTCGATCTTTAATAGAAAGGCCCCCGCCCTTGCGGGGGTTTCCCTTCAAAAAATTTCTTAATCGTGAATAATCACGTAAAAAAACAATCGACATGCTTCCCCCATCTTTTTTTATGCAAAAACTTTTTATGCGCTTTTTGTATTGTACGCTTATCTTACTTGTAGCCGAAACAATCTATCCGTTTACCTGGAAAAAAGTTTTAGAGAAAAATGGCATTGAAGTCTATAGAAAAGTTCCTTCCACACAAGGCCTTTATGAATTCCGAGCTCGTGGTGTCATTGATGCTTCGATTGAGCGAGTTATGTCTCTCATCCAAAATGTTTACTATATGAAAGACTGGGTAAGTGGGGTGAGTGAATCGAAAATGCTATACCGCAATTTTAACAACCAAAGTTACGATCTTCCCCTTGAAAAAATGTTTACCATTTTATACGCTCGGGTTAAGTTAAAGTGGCCTGTAAAAGACAGAGACTTCGTGCTAAAAGCAAAAGTACGAAAAGTGGAAAATGGATTGAGAGTGGATTTAAGGCCTACAATTTTTCGGAAATACCCTAAAAAATCGGATGCTATTCGCATGAAAAGGATTCATATTGAAGTATATTTGTTTCGAATTAAAAATAATCGCACGTGGATAGACTATCGTATTTTTGCAGATCCTGCTGGCGTAATACCGACTTTTTTAGTGAACCTTTTAATTCCTCGTGAATCCTATAAAACCATATTAGGATTGCGCAAATTAGTAAAAACAGCCCCCCGCTTTTATGCCATGGAAAAACTCATTCGTGTAAAACTTGGCTTTGAAGAAAATTCAAAACAATAGTGTTAAATTTATCCGCGGCAGAAAAATGTAGCCAATGATCAGCTTCTATCATTTGAATTTGAGCATTGGGAAACAGTTCTTTTATTTTTGCTTCGTCGCTTTTATTCGTAAATGGGGATAAGGTAGCTCGAATAAAAAGCGCCGGCTTGTTACATTGCCCTTTATATTCTAACTCTTCCTTATGCTCAATCCAATGCCGAATTTCTTTTGTATCCAGTACATTGTAAAATTTTCCCTGTTGATTCCTTTGGATATTCATCATTAAAAATTGGCGTAAACTTGCGTCGGGAATAAAAGGTTTCATTTTTTCTTCTACTTCTTTTCTGTTCGTACAACTTGAAAAATCTTGTTCAAGAGCTTGTAATTCTTTTTCATAAGGAAATGAATAATGCTTTGGTGCAATATCGGCAACAATAATAGCGTGAATCTTTTCGCAGTAACGTAGCGCAAAAGCCATGGCCACCATCCCGCCCATAGAATGACCAAGTAAAATTGGATTTTTAATGTTATGATAGTCGCAATAAATTTTTACATCTTCTACCATTTCTTGAATAGAGTGCCGACCATGAAAAGATTCCCCATGATTGCGTAGATCTAAAGCATGCACGGTACAGGTTTGCGACAAAAATTTTGCTGTAGAAAGATAATTTTTTCGGGATGCAAAAAGCCCATGTAAAATAAGCAGCGTGCATTTTGGATGATTTCCTAAAATACTCGAAGCTAAAATCGGCTTCATGTTAATAAGTCTTTAAACGATTTAAGACTCTTTCTTTTCCAAGCAATTTTAAGAAAACAGGAAGCTCTAACCCTGCTGTTTTTCCTGTAATAGCTGCACGTGCTGTCATAAACAAGTCCTTGCCTTTTACGCCAGCTTGCTTTCCTGCCTGTTTTAAGGCTTCTTTTAGAGAAGCTTCTTCCCACGGATCGACTTTTTCTAAATTTTCTTTTAAGGCTTCAATTAAATTTTTAGCAAAGTCTTTTTTAAGCCATTCTTGTGCCGAGCTATCAGGTTGAAATTTACTGTCGTCGGTTTCATAAAAATCCGGCAAAAGCCTTTCAATTTGCAAGTAGTAGTCTAAATAAACCCGAAGCGATAATAAGACACTGCGTAAATGATCATTATCTTCCTTGCATTCTGATTCGGGTACAATTTTACTTGCTTTTACAAAAGGTAAAATTTCGCGAATATAATCATCCTCTTGTTTCGCCCGAATATGAGAGTTGGAAAGCCAATTTAATTTAGATTTCTCGTACAAGTAAGGCTCCAACTCTCGTGGCGAAAGTTCATTTAGAGTGATACCTTCTGCTTTTTTTAAGTCAAAGACATCAAACATAGAAGGGCTTTTATTACAGCGTGCCACATCAAACTGTTCAATAATGCGATTTAAACTCATAAACTCTTGCCCATCTGGTGGCGACCATCCTAAAAGAGCCATATAATTTAAAAAGGCTTCGGGTGGATATCCTAAATCACGGAAAGCTGTAATAGCTGTAGCCCCATGACGTTTCGAAAGCTTTTTATGATCTGACCCAACAATTTCCGAAACATGTGCCCATTGTGGCTCTTCCCAATCAAATGCCTGATAAATTAAAATTTGCCGTGGGGTATTGGAAAGATGCCCGACTCCTCGAATCACATGCGAAATTTCCATTAAGTGATCGTCCACAACCACAGCAAAGTTGTAAGAAGGGAATCCATCACTTTTTACAATAATAAAGTCCCCAATTAAGGATGAATCGAATTTTACTTTTCCTTGCACAATATCATTTACAATAATTTCTTTATCCTCGCTGCGAAAACGAATGGTCCAAGGAATTCCTGACTCTAGCTTTGCTTTGATTTCTTCTTCGCTTAAATTCCGACATTTTCCATCATACACAGGGGGAAGTCCCATGGCTTCGCGCTTTTTCTTTTTTCCCTCGAGCTCTTCGTTAGAACAAAAACA
>RFJE01000308.1 GCA_003695005.1 Candidatus Hydrogenedentota bacterium
CCGAGCATGCAGGTTATTCTTTTATTGCGGTAATCCGAAAAGGACGAGAAGGAACGTTAACTCTTTCCACGGCAAAAGAATCCGAAGCCATTGTTTCGGTAAAACAAAGGGATGGTAGTTATGTTCAGGAAACTCTTACTTTTCCTGCTTTGCGGGATGGAAAAGATCCTAGGCTCAATATTACACTAAAAGAAGAAGTAAATATAATAAAGCAAGCCGTAAACAACAAAAAGATCGATGATTCTGTTTTTGTAAAGCAATGGCAACATACAAAGGCTGCTTTAGAAAAAATAATGGGTATTTGGCAGAAACTTAGCCCGCTGCCGGACTCGAACCGGCCACCCCTTCATTACGAGTGAAGTGCTCTACCGGATGAGCTAAGCGGGCATAGATTTTGCATAAGCTCAGGAACAAGTAATATACAAAGATAGCTTGTAAAGATAGGTTTTAAATGCACAAAAACCCATTTTCTGACTATCTCATAAATACAAATAGGCATAGGCATGTCCGAAGAAAACTGCTATCATTGTGGAGATAAGTTAGGGAAAAAAGTTTATACGTATGACGAAAAAAAGTTTTGTTGCTCGGGATGCTTAAATGTATATGTTTTTATTAAAGAGAGCGGGAATGAAAATTATTACAAATTTCGAGATGAGCTTCCGGAAAAACCAAAGTTTGATAGTGCATCCATTCCTTATGAGGTTGTAGAAGAAAACATTGTTCCCGACAAGCAAGGGTATAAATCCGCGGAATTTCTTTTAGAGGGATTACACTGTGCTTCTTGTGTTTGGCTGAATGAAAAAATCCTAGAAAAGCTCGATGGAGTTATCCAAAAAAAAGTAACGTTTGCTACGGGGCGTGTTTTTTTAAAGTGGAATCCCGATCAAACTTCGCTGGAACAAATAGCCAATTCATTGCTGAAAGCGGGGTACAGGATTCGACCCATACAAGTTGGAAACAACCAGCCCGCGAAAAAAGATTATAGGCTTTTAAAAAAAACAGGAGTGGCGGGTTTTTTTGCAGGAAACATCATGCTTATTAGCACTGCTTTATATGCTGGTAATTTTTCAGGGATGGATTGGTTTACGCAAAAAGTATTTTATTGGATTAGTTGGCTGATGGCTACACCTGTCTTTTTTTATTCCGCTTCGGAGTTTTTTTTACGTGCGTATGCAGGTTTAAAAAATAAAATTATTTCTATGGATTTACTAACAGCATTAGGACTTTCTCTTGCGTATTTTTATAGTGTGTGGGCTGTTTTTTTTGAAAAAGGAGAGCCTTATTTTGATGCGGTTTGCTTTGTAACATTTGCTGTTTTATCGGGCAGGTTAATTGAAAGCTCATTACGCGAGAAGTTTTTTATCGAAAGTGAAAATTTAATGGCACGGCTTCCATTGACAGCTAAAAAAGTACTTTCGAAAGAACGACTAAAAACAAAAGAAGTTTTCGTAGATCAGATTGCAGCGGGGGATATTTTGCAAGTGGATACAGGTGAAGTGATTCCTGTAGATGGCATTTTGTTAGATCAGGAAGCACTTATTGATGAGTCGGTGTTAACGGGTGAAAGTATTCCCATTTCCAAAAAAAAGGGAGAAACGATTTATGCAGGATCGTCACCGGCAGACAAGCCTATTTACATGGAAGTTCTTAAAAGCAAGGCAGAATCAAGTTTAGCGAAGTTACAAACCATGTCGGAAGAAGCTCTTGCTCGCGGAGCGCAATCAGGATTTTTAGACACTGTGGCAAAAGCTTTTATTATTTTTGTCCTTGTTGCGGGGGGAGCCACTGCAATATGGTGGAAATTTATTTTAGGAGCGAGTATTGCCGAGACCGTGTATCATGTAATGGCAGTTTTTATTGTAGCTTGTCCTTGTGCCTTAACTTTGTCTGTTCCTATGGCACACATTCGAGCTTTAAAAAAAGCATACAAAAACAAAATATTAGCAAAGGGTGAATTTTCCATTTTTAAATTAGCAAGCTCTAAAAAAGTTTTTTTTGACAAAACAGGAACTCTTACCGAAGGTCAAATGAAAATTCAGCGTATAGAAACTTTTACAGGGTACCAAAAAGAATTTGCTATTTCTTTAGCTAAGTCTATGCAGGAAAGTTTAAAAATAAAATCGCCGATTGCGAGAGCTTTTTTGCAACAGCAAGCCAAAAGTTTGCCTTTCAAAGAAATTCAGTTTTATTCGGGTAAAGGCATTTCTGGAAACTATCGTGGTAGAAGGTATTATTTAGGATCGGCAAATTGGCTAATGTCGAAGGGGTATCATTTTTCGCTGCAAGATGATAGCACAGCTGTTCTTTTAGCCGATGAAACAAAGATAGTGGCAGTTTTTTATTTATCGGACACCATTCGCAAAGGCATGGACAAGGTGATAGATTTTCTTCAAAAAAAGAGAGAAGTCTTTATGCTTTCAGGGGATAGACAGGATGTTTGTCAAAAAGTTGCTGCTGAATTAAATATAGTGAATGTATATTGTGAAGTTTTACCAGAAGATAAAAAGAAAATCATAGAAGAGCATGCACCACGTGTTGCTATGATTGGAGATGGCATGAATGATGCAGCAGCACTCGCTACTTCGGATTGTGGCATTAGCTTTGCCAAAGTAAGCGAGATTTCTGCTAACGCAGCAGATATCTTGTTATTAAACCCCGACTCTAAAAGCTTGTTGGCTTTATTTCAGATTGCTGCCAAAGCAAAAAGAATTTTATCACAAAATTTAGCTCTTGCGTTTTTATACAATTCGCTTTTAATTCCAGCAGCTTTTATTGGTCTTTTATCACCCCTTTTTGGTGCTGTATTTATGTCATTAAGTAGCATTAGCGTAGTCTTAAATGCATTAAGACTACGCTGATTCATCCACATTCTACATGGCGACGGGTGGAAGTTCCGCTAAAAATTTAGAAAGCTCTTCTTCTTTTAGCGTAGAGTCTTGAATCTCGCCTTTAAAGAACTGCTCATAAGCTGCAAGGTCAAAGTGACCATGACCCGATAAATTAAACAAGATTGTTTTTGATTTTCCTTCTTCATCCGCTTTTTTTGCTTCTAAAATCGCTGCCTGCACCGAGTGTGCACTTTCCGGAGCAGGTACAATACCTTCGTGCCTTGCAAATAAGACTGCGCCTTCAAAAATATCTCTTTGCTCTAAAGCCATGGCTTCAATTTGTCCTTCGTGATACAGTTGAGAAACCAATGCAGAATCGCCATGATAGCGCAAGCCACCAGCATGAATTCCGGCTGGCACAAAGTTGTGCCCTAATGTATACATTTTGACAAGCGGGGTAAGACCAACGGTATCACCAAAATCATAGGCATATTTTCCTTTTGTTAAAGTTGGACATGCAGTTGGCTCTACGGCAATCACTCGCATATCTCTACCATGAAATTTATCGCGTAGGAATGGAAAAGAAATCCCAGCAAAATTGCTACCGCCCCCGCAAGATGCAATAATTACATCGGGATAATCGCCAGCCATTTCCATTTGCAACCGAGCTTCTTCCCCAATAATGGTTTGGTGAAGCAACACATGATTCAGTACCGATCCTAGAGAATAATTTGTATCGGGATTCATAGCTGCCACTTCGACCGCTTCGGAAATGGCAATGCCAAGCGAGCCTGTAGAGTTTGGATCTTTTTCTAAAACTTTTCGGCCAGCTTCTGTTTCGGTCGAAGGAGATGGAGTTACATTACCACCCCATGTTTCCATAAGAAGGCGCCGGTATGGCTTTTGCTCATACGAAACTTTTACCATAAACACCTTAATGTCCAACCCAAACAAGGACCCTGCTAAAGATAGAGCCGACCCCCACTGACCAGCTCCTGTTTCGGTTGTTAGTTTTTTAATTCCTTCTTTTTTATTATAGTACGCCTGTGCTACCGCTGTGTTTGGCTTATGCGACCCAGCAGGTGATACCCCTTCATATTTATAGTAAATTTTACTCTGTGTGCCTAATGCTTTTTCTAAGTTATAAGCACGAAACAAAGGCGTAGGCCGCCATAGAGTTAATGCATCTAGCACTTCTTCGGGAATAGGAATAAAACGTTGTGTGGATACTTCCTGCTCAATTAAAGCCATTGGAAAAAGAGGCTTTAAATCATCCGGTCCAACAGGTTTACCAGTCCCGGGGTGCAGAACAGGCTCCGGCGGATTAGGAAAATCAGCCACGATATTATACCATTGTCTTGGAATTTCATTTTGAGAAAGTTGAATCATTCGGTTTCGCATATTGACTCCTTTTCGTTGATAGGTGGCAATTAAAATTCTGACTAACACTGGCAAGGATTTTTCGCTCTAACTCGGGAATTGTCGTGTCGATCCAGGAAAAATTTACAAAAATTCTATCGACAAATTGTCTCTATTTTACAACAGGTGATATGCTAGAAGTAAAAGCTTTAGAAAATACGAAAAAGAACGTAAAGGATTTTGTTTATTTTGCGAAAGAGGTTTACAGAGATTATCCCCTATGGGTTCCCCCCATTTATAGTGAACAAATTAAATTTATTCATGAAGGTCCATTTTTAGAAATTGGCGAAGTGCAACTTTTTATGGCTTATCGAGATGGAAAGCCGGTTGCTAGAGTCACCGCACATCGTAGCTTTAAGCATAATGAGCATTATAATGTGAACCAGGGATTTTTTGGTTTTTTCGAAGCGTTTAACGATAAAGAAGCTGTACAAGCTTTATTTGAGGAAGCTTCAAAATGGTTAAAAGAACGTGGTTGCGATTCCATGATGGGGCCTTTTAATTTTGCCATTTATGATGAAATTGGAGTTTTAATCGATGCATTTGATAAGCCCCCGGTAATTCTCTGTATTTATAACCCACCGTATTACAAAGATTTACTCGAAGAAATTGGCTTTGAAAAAGAAATTGATTGGTTTGCTTTTTATCGTCCGGATACAGTCCCCATGGATCCACGCATGTTGAAGGTAAGAGATAGGATCTTAAGAAAGCCTGGTGTAAAAATTCGTACCGCTAATATGAAAAAATGGAAAGAAGAAACTAGTTTGGTACGACATATTTTCGAAGAAGCCTGGGCCGAAAATTGGGGTAATGTTCCTTTTACAGATGAGCAATGGAATACTTTAGTAAATGAACTAAAACTCATTGTAAAGCCGGAGCTTGCTCTTATTGTCGAAGTTTTTAATGAGCCCGTTGGATTTATTATTTCCATCCCAGATGCTAACCAAGCACTTAAAAAAGCAAATGGTAAGCTTCTTCCTTTTGGATGGCTCAAAATTCTTTTAGAAATGCGAAAAATTAAAACAGTACGTACCATCATTATGGGGATTTTAAAAGAGCATCGTGGACGGGGGTATGACCTAGCGCTTGTGGCAGAAACCATTGAACGTGGTACGGCAATGGGATACACCGGTAGCGACTGTTCATTAATTGTAGAGAATAACCATAGAATGATTGATGCTTTAAAAATAATGGGCGCCCATAAATATAAAACCTGGCGCATTTTTAAGAAAAAAATCTAAAAAATCGTCGACTTTTTTTCCA
>RFJE01000309.1 GCA_003695005.1 Candidatus Hydrogenedentota bacterium
CCGTACCTGTAATTAATGGATGAAATTCATCCATAAAAAGAGACCAAGCCTCTTGATCGCCTTGTTTGCATCCTGCTAAAATTTTTTGAAATTCTTGTTCGCTCATGGTTCCTCCTTAAAAACGATTTCTTTTAAATCTTGTTTTTTCTTTAGATTGACTTTATTTTTCTTTATACTTTGTTTTCTTTGCTTTTTTTTCCACTGTGTAGGTTTCCGTGTTGGGTTTCTAACCTTAACTTCTTTTTTTGTGATGTCTTTTTTATCGGTTTTCTTTTCTTCTAACATTTGGCCAAGTAAACCAAGCACGAACATCCATAAAAAAAACTTTCGAAGCCTTCTTTTTTTTGGCTTCATGATTTTCATGTTTGGCTTTACTTCTTGGATTCCATAAAAACGTAAAGCTGTAAAATGTAAATTTTGCTTACCAAATAACGAAATTAAATGCTTGCGCAAACGTAACATTAACATGGGAAATGGCAAGTGAATATTTTTCCAAAAATAAATAGCAGTTTCTTCTGCATATTTCGTAGGGACTTCACTGGCAAACCCTGCATATTGCTGTACACCTGCTTGCGCAAACGCTTCTAGCAAAGAGAGAGAAGTATCACTATGATTTGCGGAATGACAGCTATTGATAAATGCCATTTTAATATGGGATAAATCTAAACGAGCAATTTCTTCTGCATCAATCTTTTGGGATCCTAATGGCAAAAATGGTTCTGTACCATAACCCGCATAATGAAAAAAACTAACCTTGTATAAAAGTTCTTTAAAGCGATTCGGTGCTATAAAGGCTTGCGTGCTAATGACTTTCCATTTTATATTTTTTGCTTTTTTCATTTGTTTGGCTTCTCTTTCAATGGATTTCCATAAAGATGGATTTTGCATGTTTTTTAAAAGCAAGCCGTCGTAACCATTCGTTGTTTTTCGAGAATACAATTTTAAGGTATTTACAGGAATATGCATTTGACGGATGATAGGAAATACTTCACAGAGCATTTTCCCTTGATAAGGTAGGATTTCAAACGGTATATCATTAAAAGTAGATTCTGTTACAAAAAGAATTAGTGCATTTTTAGGAATCTGAAAATCAAAAGATTTAAATAAAATGGACTGTAAAAACTCTCCTTTTTGTAGAGCTTGCTCGTAACGATTTTGATTGTTGTGCATGCTTGTTTCTTGTAAGAACAAAAGCCATTCCTTTACAAAAGCTTGAACATCATCGATGGAAAAGTGAAGCGGCATATAAGAAACCGGAAAATGATTTTTTTCTAACATCGGAAGGATTTGACCGGTTTGGTTGTTTTTAGAGGTTACATAAAAAATAACCTTTTTCATGTTGAAAACATAAGATAGGAAGGGTTTTTCCCGTAAAGAAAAAAACAAGTTGACCGTCTTATTGTTCTTTTTATATCGGATGAATGAAAAAGCTTTGTCTTATTACTGTATTTCTCTTATCTTCCTTATTCTTTGGTCAGGACGTTAAGCCTTTTTTTAATGAAAGCATGGTGTTCCATGTTGTTTGGAAAGGCATGCACATGGGGACGGTTGTCATGAAAACAAAAACAAAACCGGAAAAAAAGGTACTTCGTGCCTTTTCTACCATTAAAACATTTAAGTTATTGCAGAATTTTTATTATATTGGTGGATATTTTGGTGCCGAGTGGAATTATGCTCAAAAAAAACCCGTACGTGCTTTTGAAGAAGTTTACCAAGGCAAGCATTACCAAAAACGCGCATTCCTTTTTAAGGGGGATAAAGTGTTAGTTGTTAAACACGAGAAAAAGTTTAAAGAATATAACTACCCTCACACGCAGCCAATTAAGGATGAAAAGAAAAAAGAGTGGATACAGGCACCAGGTTACCAGGATTTATTAGGTGCGTTTTATTATATGCGAGCTGCCGGTCGAACGATGAGAGTAGGAGAAGTAACTACATTAAAAGTATTACCAGCAGGATCAAAGAAAAAACTTATTTTAAAAATTCTAGCAAAGAAAACTGTATCGACCAAACCATTTGGTAAAAAAACAGTATACCATGTTCGCAGTGGGTTAATGAAAGCAGATGGAAAACCAGCGCAAGGTGGGAATATTTTCTTAAAGACGAAAAGTCCTATTGATATGTATATTACCGATGATGCGAATCGTCTACCAGTAAAAATATGGGCAACATTACCTTATGTCGGAAGATTAGAAGTCCAGCTTGTAAAATACAGCCAGCCTTAATGATTCGACTCTATGTTGTTATCAGCCTTCTCTCGCTTACTTCTTGTATGTTTGATGCCAACCCCCCTTCGCCAGATATTTTAAACAAAGTTTATCCAGAAGTTACTTTAGCAGCTTATTCTTTAGAAGCAAAAAAACCGGTGATTGTTCGCCAGTGGGAAAAAAATTATACTTATAGTTATGGCTTTTCTCTAAATCTAAAAGCCGACATGAGTGGTCGTTTTTTATCAAAGCTTATCTTTGAAGAGTTAGATTCTGTTGCCCGCATTGCTATTTATCAGGATAAAAATGAAAATGGAATGCTTGATACGACAGATGTAGGTTTTTTATCGAATACATTTTCTTTAAAAGCAACGCAAACAGTTATTGCTAACAATTGGACAAATCCATATACCATTACAGCCAGTGGCACTTGGAATGCATCTTCAAAATACTTTTGTTTTTTTGCCCCTTCAGGCTTTTTACCTTTTGATTATAGTTATGACAAATATCTAGATAGGGAATTAAAAAAAGAAGGAAAGCCATTATCGGATATGGCACCTCTCATTTTTACTACGGACGCAGCAGGATCCCCTACGGTTACACAATCGGTTGCTTTACTGCCAGAAGTTTATTCTGTTCAGTGTTTACTAGATGTGGATCATTCCAATACATATTCGGGTGCAGACACGATTATTACTGTACCGAATATTACAGTAACAGGTCCTGTGGGGGTTGTTCCGTAAATGAAGTTTTCTTTCTTGTATTTTGTTTTTTTCTTTTTGTATACAAGTTATATTTTTAGTATTGCTGTTTTACCTATGCCGGAAGAAGCTCTATCCTTTTCAGAAGAAAATTCATTTTTTTTACCTTCTGCTTCGCATGCGGGTGCCTTGGTAGAGTATTATGTCTTACCAGGCTTAAATGCTAATGCCGATACAAATGCAATGAGCTATTTTTCGCGCGAAGTTTTATCTAGCTATGGAATGTCTGTTTATTGGCAAAAGTATTTTTTTGAGAGTACAGAAATCACAGATCCTGCAAAACCAGGTTCCCCCTTATTGCATTTTCCACGAAGTGTGTTAACCTATGAGTTTTCAGGTGCTGGAGTATTTGGGTTAGAAAAGCCAGGAATTATTTTTAAGCGATCTAAAAACCTAAAATCGGGCATACTACTGGAAGCAGGTGGAGCAGTAGAAGGTCCCTCGTTTATGCCAAAAAAGACATTTGATAGAGAGCCGGCTGATGCCTTTGGTGCACCAGCAGAACGTCGTAAAAATTTATGGCAGGGTAGGGCAGGGGGCATAACTTTATTTTCGGGTTTGGGCAATTTACCCGCAATAGTTGCTGCTGAAATAACAGCAGCAAACCGAAATTTTGTAACCACTTCGGATTTAGAAAACGCATATCGGGCTACTTTGTTTTGGCAGCAAGCTTTATCATCGAAAAGTAGCCTTACCTTTGCTTACGAGGGAACACGACGGAGTCAACTCAATGCAGAATGGGGAGCAAATGATAATTTAAGTTTAAACCAAAACCGGCATGCTTTCCTTTGGCAGATGGAATCACTCTCGTTTGGAAAGTTCACTTGGAGTACAGGAATGGGTATTGCTTTTGAAAAACAAACCGAAAATTCCGTAAATTGGAATTCTTATTCATTAGAGCAAAAGGCACAAAGTATTTTCCCTGCTAATCCTCAAAATACGAATTCTGCTTTTTGGGATTTAAGCGGAGGCTTGCCTCTTACAAGTATTTTGCAAGCGAAACTTTCTTTTCGCTTGCAAAGTCGCTTGTCGTATTTTCAGGAAAAAAGTAAGTTAGCAAATTCTACACGCCTCGTGACGTACGGGGGAGTGGGCAGTACTATAG
>RFJE01000032.1 GCA_003695005.1 Candidatus Hydrogenedentota bacterium
ATATGTTATACATTAGTTTTTTCGAAGAAAAAATTATGCTAGTTTATTTTCGGAAAAGTCCTCTAAAGAAAAATATTGATGTTATTTTAATTGGGGGGTATTTAAATCCCGTACAAGATGAAAGTTTAGTTATCGTAGATGAGCCAAAGACACAAAAATTTCCTATTGGTTCGGTTCGGCAATTAAAGTATAGTCAGCTAGTCAAATTAAAAGAAAACTTTTTTTCCGGAGACGAAGAGACATACGATTTAGACAGAGAGGTGGCATTTAAGGTCATTGACTTTAGCCCGATCCGACTAGTGGTTATTTTAGATGGGAAAAAGTACAAGCTTGTTCCTATGGATCCGGATGAATAATATTTAATAATATTTTTCAACAATTAAAGCATTGCCTCGGCAATAGGTATTAATCCCTTTGTACAACGACCTATCAAACCCTATGCTTTTAGGGTAAGGATTGACTTTCTCGCGTCTTTGGATGACGAGTACATGAGAATTGCCAATTCTCATTTGGTAGCCATAAGTAAATGGAAGTGGATTTGCTTTATTTTTGATAAATGCTTCTTTTAAATCCGGCTGACAACGTGAAATAAAAAGCGGGATGGGTCTTGTATAAGATCCATAAAGTTGAATATCCCACAAATCCGGTATAAAAAAATGAAAGGGGATTCCTGAGGAATCGGTAAGCAGACCAGCGCTGCTCTTTAAAATAAAGTTGCGGATATCATCAAAAGATGGACGGTACATCAAATAAGATGCTGCCTTTAGCATGGTTACAAACCCCTGTCTTTTCGACAAAAACCGAATTAAGTTTTTTTTCTCTGCAAAATAGCGATCAGAAACATCACCAGAAAAGTAATAAACAGCTTGTATATTGCCTTTCGGTTTGCGAAAAAGGATTTTAACCGTTTTTGTTTGCATGGCACTGTGAGGTACGACTTGTTCTTTTCCATTTTCATCCAGTTGAATGGGAATTACATTTAAAATCTCATATCCCTGCCGACTTAAAAAGAATAGAATCACTCCTGTAATGGTACTAAACGAATGAGATCCCACAGTATGTGCCATAACTTTTGTATGAAAAAACCCCATTCCTAAAATATTTTGCAGTGTTCCTTTAAGACGTACAATCCCGTTCATAGGATAGATTTCTTTTAAAGGATCTGGTAAAGTGCCAGCAGGCTCTAGGGCTAATAATATATATTCATCCTTGTTTGGAAAAAACGCTGTGGCATGAAGCATATCCGGTCCACTAAAAGGGTAAAATAATACATTGTTTTTTCCCTGAGGCACATTTTTTCGCCATGTTGCAATTTTCTGTAACGTCTTTTCCCGATATCGGTTCCAGCTTTTGTTAACATCTTGCCGATATGCTTGGTAAATGGGATTTAAAGTTAAGCTTTTTAATTTTGAATGTTCCGGCAGAGGCAAGCCTGCTAAGAAACGAGCTACTTCGTCCGCATAAGGATTGATAGTTACTTTTTCTTTTGCTTGTGAAGAACTATTCTTCTCTGCACAAAAAAGAGTGGAGATTAGAACAAGAAGACAAAATAAGTGACGCAAATAAATCATATTCCACAGTGGTAATAGGAAACAATTGGTAAACAAAAAGTCCTTGTCTGTAAAAATCCTAAATGAAAACTGTGGTATGGATATTGTTTTAGTTCTTGGTATTATATCATCGTATTTGCTAGGTTCGATCCCGTTTTCTTTTTTAATTGGTAAGGCCAAAGGAATTGATATTCGCCTGCATGGCTCGGGGAATGTAGGAGCTACGAATGTATTTCGGGTAGTTGGCAAAGCATGGGGGATTTTAGCGCTCTTTCTTGATCTATTAAAAGGATTGATTCCTGTTCTAGCAATCCGGCTTTTATTGCCTAATAGTGAGGCATTACATACTTACCAAATGGTGTTTGGGCTTTTTGCTATCCTTGGACATACTTTTCCGGTGTGGTTAAAGTTCAAAGGGGGTAAAGGGGTGGCCACAGGGTTAGGAGTTATGCTTGGTTTAGTTCCCGAAGCGACAGGCATTGCTCTTGTAATTTTTATAGTAACTGTAATTTTATCGAAAATGGTTTCGTTAGGATCGATTTTAGGAGCGTTAAGTTTAGTGATATCATACCCTTTTTTATACTCTGTGGAGAAAAGTATCCCTCGCTTGGTTTTTATCACTGTCATTGTAATTTTTATTGTTTACAAGCATAAGGCAAATATAGTCCGTATCCTAAAAGGAGAAGAGCTAAAAATTAGTTTTGGAAAAAAGAAGGAGGAAACCGAATGAAAAAAGTTACAACAGCCATTTTACTACTTGGTTTAATCAGCACAATCAGTGCAGGTCCAATTAAAGACGAGTACTACAAAGTAGAGAATACTCTTCGAAATTTAAAAGATACACCGGAAAAAAGAAAAGCACAGCTAGAAAGAACTCTTGTCTATTCTGTGCGTATGGCCATGAAGCGCCTTTTTAATGATCAAGATTGGAATAAGATTACCATTAAGGATTTTCAGTATGAAAGATCGGATTTAAATCCCCACATGTATTACATAAAATACAAGACATACATTGGTTACTTTGTTTTTCCAAATAGTCCGGAATACTATTTAGTCTTACCATCCGAACAAAAATTTCTAGATAAGAGAAAAGCACAAGGACAAAAGCCAGCAAAAACAAAACCGTGAATCCAGTTTTAGTTACAACAACGGTTCCATCCATAGAAGAAGCAACAAAGTTATCTAGTGGATTGGTTCAAGAAAAACTTGCAGCTTGTGTAAATATCGTTGGTCCCATCCAATCTTTTTATTATTGGGACGGTAAAATTGTAGAGGATAAAGAATATAAACTATTTATAAAAACTTTAGATAATAAATGGGATGAAATAAAAAAATACATAAAACAACACCATTCGTACACAGTGCCAGAAATTTCAAAAATAAACATAGAACAAATGGATGAAGCTTACTTAAAATGGCTTATGGAATATGTTCAAACATAACCAATTAAATCATGCATACGCACCATGCCAATAGGCTTTTTATTCTTTTTTACTACCGGTAAAACATAAGTGTTTTTTTCTTGCATAATATGCATGGCTTTTGCCGGAGAATCCTGTTCAAAAACATAAGCAGGGTTTGGAGTCATGATTTGATCTGCGGTTAATTGCCAAACCCTGTTTTTATCTTGCTTTTCTAAAATGCGCTTTAAATCCCCATCTGTAATAATACCGCGTAAGTGACCTTTTGATCCAATGACACATATAGCACCTAAATTCGAATCGACCATTGCCTTTAAAATTTGTTCAAAATTATCTTGCTTTCGAACATAAGCTCGTTCTAAAGGACTCATTAAATCGGTAAGCTTCGTTAAAAGTTTTCGTCCTAACGATCCCGAAGGATGATACCGACCAAAATCAGCCGGTTTAAATTTTTTTAGGATGATTAATGCCGAAGCAATAGCATCGGCAATTGCTAACGAAACTGTCGTAGAAGCCATCGGGGCAAGTTCTAAAGGACAACCTTCTTTTTCTAAAGAATAAGCAATGCTAATATCTGCTTCTTTGGCCATGGAGCTTTCCGGATTGCTTGTAATAGAAACAATTTTAGCGCCTAACAAGCGCAAGTATTTCATTAATTCTAAAATTTCTTTTGTTTCCCCTGAGTTGCTAAAGGCTAGCACAGCTTCGCCAGACTGTACATTTCCCATATCCCCGTGGAGCGCATCGGCAGGATGTAAAAATACAGAGGGGGTTCCTGTGGAAGTCATGGTTGCTGCACTTTTGCGGGCAATAATTCCCGACTTCCCCATTCCTGTAGTAATGACTCGATTCGGGGAGGCAGCTAATAACTTAGCAGCTTTATGGATCTGTCGTATTAAGGTTAGATCATTGGCGGCATTTTGTACAGCAAAAGCTTCTGCTTGCAAAGTCTCTTGCACAGCCTTTTCGCAGTGAGATAATTTAGAGTTCACTAGAAAGGAAGTTCTTCTTCAAAGGGGCGTTCCATCTCTTTTGCAACGACTTCATCCCCTTCTTGCGATAGCTTAATCCATTTACCTTCTGCTTCTTTTAATTTCATTTCACAATATTGCTTTAATTGAATTCCCCGCTCGTAAAGTTTAATGGAGTCTTCTAAAGAATCCTGTCCACTTTCTAAACGGCGCGTAATATCTTCTAGCTCTCGCAAAGCATCTTCAAAACTTAAATTTAAGTTTGCTGTACCATTTCCTGCGCTTTTTGTCGTACTTTTGCTCATACACTACATTCGAAAAAAAATTTCCCCTGTAAAGCTTTTAATCTAAAGAACTGCTGTCACTTGACGGGGTATCAAAACTTTACGCGAAGTCCTAAAAGATGAAAAAAAGTTTTTGGAAACCTAGCGCACTCATTACCAGTGCTTTTTTAGCTCTTACGGCAACAGGGTTTTTGATGCAAAATTCTCTTTTATCGCAAGTTGCAAAATATGAGGGTAAAAAAATTACTTATATTGAATTTCGTGGAAATCGGAATGTTTCGGGGAAAACTTTGCTTGATATTGTAGAAAATGAGGCAGGTTTAAAGCGGGGAGATAAATTAACTATCAATGCGGTGGATAGAGCATTAAAAACGATTTTTAATTTAGGCAAATTTTCTTATGCTCGTGTGGAAGGCGAGTTTTTCGAAGGAGGGGTTAAAGTCATATTTTACTTACAAGAGCTTCCCGTGGTTCGAGAAATTGTATTAAAAGGAGTCGAAGAACTCAATGAGCAAGAGTTGTTAGAAGCATTGCCTTTAAAAGAAGATGATATTTATTCGGATCAAAAAGTTGCGCAGGCTGTACAAGTAATCCTCGCAAAATATCGGGAGGAGGGTTTATTTAACGCGATTGTAAAGGTGCGCAAAAGCGAAGTCGATCCCGAAGATAACACACTTGTTGTCAAATTTCTTATTGATGAAGGGGAGGATATTAAAATTTCTAAAATTAATATTCTCGGTGTAAAATCAGTAGATCCCGAGGATTTATATGCCGTTATGGAG
>RFJE01000310.1 GCA_003695005.1 Candidatus Hydrogenedentota bacterium
CCGGAAAGGATAGAAAACATAAAGATATCTATCATGCCAAAAGCTTTTTTAAAAGTCTTAACGTTTGAGGAGATCGATCTTGCTACGTTAGCAGAGTATTTTAAGGATATATCAGAATTATTTTTTATGGACGAAGGGACAAAATTTTTATATAGTTTACTTGTGTATATTTACGGAACAACAGAACTGCAACCGGAGGATGTTGGAAAAGTAGTAAAACAAATTGCAAAAGGGAAGGAGGATATTGCTATGACTACGGCAGAACGTTTAGTTCAACAAGGTTTAGAACAAGGCTTGCAGCAAGGGTTAGAACAAGGGTTAGAACAAGGGCTGCAACAAGGTGAGTATAAAAAAGCAATAGAAACCGCTCGCCGTATGAAAGATCTTGGCGCGGAAATCGATTTTATCCTAAAAGCAACTGGTCTTACAGAAAAAGATCTAAAAGAAAATGGGATTTTGTAACCCCTTTTAAGTAGGAAACTCTTTTGAGTCTGTGCGCCAACTGTCGCACAGACTCTTGCAAACAGGAAGTTGGCGCACAAGCTCTTTTATAGGAGCTAGCAAGCCTTTTTCCGGTTCACCGAGAATTGCTGAGCTAATATCATGAAAAACAGTTGTCAAAGTGTTTCACTATTGAAAAGTTACCGTCACGAACATAGATAGGAGTATTCATGAGCGAAAGCGAAAAAACAAGAGAATATGAATTAATTGTGGTACTAGATGAAAGCGATCAGGAGTTATTAAAACAAGCTAAAGAAAACACAGAGGCTGCCATAAAAAAGCGTAATGCAAATATTAAAACATCAGAAGATTGGGGTAGCCGTAAACTGTTTCATGAGGTACGTCATATTGGAAAAGGCCACTTTTATTTTTATGTTTTTGAAGCTGCCGGAGATGCCATTTCTAAAATTAACCAAGATTTGCAAATGAATACTCACATATTAAAAACCTTTTTAAAAAGAATTTCATAAATGGCAACAGATTTAAATCGGGTAGTTTTAGTAGGCCGTTTAACTCGCGACCCCGAATTACGTTCTACGCCTAATGGTACCATGGTATGTAAAATAGGAATTGCCGTAAATCGTACGATTTGGCGTAAAGAAGGCGAAAAAGAAGAAAAAGCTTATTTTTTTGATTGTGTTGCCTTTGGCAGGCAAGCAGAAGTTATTAACCAATACTTAAGAAAAGGAAGAAGAATAGGCATTGATGGATATTTAACACAAAATTCATGGGAAGATGCAAATGGCAATCGAAGGTCAAAAGTAGAAATTACTATTGAGAACTTTCAATTTTTAGAGTCAAAGTCTGCAACAGAATACCCAAGCAGTGATCCTGTGGATTCACAATTTATGGGTGCCCAAGAAGTAGAAAGTCAGGCTAACTTTGATATGAACGACGACGATGTCCCTTTTTAATGGAGTAACTATGGAAAATACAGCAGAAGCAAAACCAATACAAGAAGAAGATAAAAAGCGAGTCCCGCGATTTAAGAAGCGTGTATGTCGCTTTTGCACCAATAAAGAATTGCCTATTGATTACAAGCGAGTCGATATTTTAGTGCGCTATGTGTCCAATAAAGGCAAAATTTTACCAAGAAGGTTAAGCGGAAATTGCGCAAAACACCAGCGTCAGGTAGCAAAAGCCATTAAACGTGCACGTATGGCAGGGCTCATGCCATTTACGGTCAAATAATCCGCTAGGAGCCATTTTTGGCAGGCCTAGCAGGATCGATTTTTGAGCTCATTATTAAATTAGGAGTTGTTTATTTTTTTACTATTTTTTATAGGCGCAAGTTTTTCCTACATGCTTCTATAGTCGTTTCCCTTTTTATTTTAGTTCCTGTTTTCCTTCCGTACCAGGTAAGCATTAGTTTGTGGTTGCCATTTGGCTTAGCACCTTTTGTGGTCAGTACCTATGTATTGTTAGCATATCGTACTGCTCTTCGTACGGAACAAGTGCAAGAGTTAGTTACTGTACCACCAGAATTAAGTCGCAAAGAATTAAAAGTAGCTATTGCAGAGAACCAAGATCCTGTAGAAAGCAGGAAAATTTATCTTGGTTTTATAGAAAGGTTACATAGGGTTTGGACATTGCGGGATCAGCTTTTCCGCAAGCCAACGGTTGTTTTAACAATGACTGCTATTTTATTTCCGTTTGTGATTTTAATGATGTATTTGTACAAAGCCGAAGTACAGTATCATGCTTTAAGTCAATACATGGATCAAGCATGGAATCTATTTAAAGCATGGATGCAAAATAAAACTGAATTACCGCCAAAAGAAGAATTTATGCACCAAATAAAGTCGTATGGAGCAATTTTTTTATTTTTTCAGTTTATGCTATCTCACTTTTTTGTGCTTTGGTTGGTTCGAAAAATTAACGAAAAAAAGCAGTTAAAACACTTGCCTGTGGGAGAAGTGAGTTTATTTGTTTTACCCGATGTAGTGATATGGGTTTACATTGCACTCGGTGGAATGTTACTCGCAGCATATTCATTTCGTTGGGATGAGCCAATTCGTTTAGTTTTCACAAACCTTTTTGCTATTTTTTCTTTAATATACGTTTTACAAGGGGTTGGCATTTTTACTTTATTTTTACATTTGAGATATTTGCCTGTAAAAGCGGTTTGGCTGATTATATTTTTAGCCTCACTTTTTTTTCCAGCTTTGCTTCTTTTTTGGATAAGCCTTTTTTGGTTGATTGGGATTTTAGATTTTTGGTTCTCGTTTCGGAAAAAAGCTTTACACCCTGCTTTAATTTTAAAGTCTTGAATATGCGTGTTATTTTAAAAGCAGATGTTCCGAATTTAGGAAGAGCAGGTGACGAGAAAATTGTAAAAGATGGCTATGCTCGCAATTATTTAATTCCTAAAAATTTAGTGATACCAGCTGATGCAAAAACGCGAAAACAGCAAGAGTTTTTGCGTAAAATGCAGGAGCGCAAAATCCAGAAACGAAAGAAAACAGCCGAAGAACTAGCTGCCTCTTTAAATGGCAAAAATGTAGTTATTACAGTGAAAACAGGAGAAGAAGGCAAGCTTTTTGGAAGTGTAACGAATATTACAATCCAGCGGGCTTTAGAAAAGGAAAATATTCTTGTGGATAAAAAGGTGATTTTATTAGAAGAGCCTATTAAGCATTTAGGTCACTATGATGTTCCTTTGAAATTATACGAAGGTGTTGACTGCAACATTAAAGTTACCGTGCAAGACGAAGAAGGTAATACAGAAGCACCTCAATTAGAAGCAGAAGAAAATTCTCAAGAGGATCAAGCAACTTCGACCACAGAAAATAGTGAATCTGCAGATGATGACTCACTTGCATAAAGCATGCAGCAGTATGATGAGGAAGTCGAGCAAATTGTAATTGGCTCTCTCATCCAAAATCCAAAAGTCTTTCCTGAAGTTAGCGAGATTGTAAAAGGCGAAGATTTTTCCGAGAAAAATCGTTTGCTTTTTGAAGCCATTGCGGAATTAACTGACCAAAATGAAAATTATGATGAGCTTATTCTTGCTTCTTACTTAAAAGAAAAAGGTCTGCTCGATAAAATCGGGGGTAGAAGTTATGTAGC
>RFJE01000311.1 GCA_003695005.1 Candidatus Hydrogenedentota bacterium
AATATGAACAATTCCAAAGGATTTACAATTTGATTTTTATAGTATCCGGTTTTATCGGAATAAGATATCTTAATAAACCCTTTCTTTTTTATGATTTTATCAAAATATTTCTGAATTTTTTCTAAATTTTGGGGTAATTTAATAGCAAACTCGTTAAATTTTCGATGATAGCGCAAGAATTTATTATATTTTTTTTCAGAAGTAAGTTTTTCAATATTTTGTTTTAGCAATACACGAAATGCTTCGGCAGTTGCTTTCGCATCATATAAAGCTCTATGCGCCCCCTCTTCCGACATATTGAGTTCTGTTCGAATATTTTCTAATGAGTGCGATTGGCGTTTGGGAAAATACTGCCGAGAAAGCCAGAGGTGATCATAATATAAGTTTGTAGGTAAGGGATGCTTTGTTTCTTTAATCGCTAGCGTTAAAAACGATAAATCAAAAGGAGCGTTGTGAAAGATTAAAGGGTCGTTGTCAATAAATTCTAAAAATTTCGGAATAGCATTATCTAACGTAACACCTTTTTCTTCGAGCTCTTCATTCGTAATATTGTGAACTTTGCGAGCACGAGGGTCTTGCTTTTTTTTAGGTTGGATTAGTATTTCGAAGGATTCAAGGTCTTTTTCCAAAGAAAAACGGAGAGCCCCAATTTCGAGTAGTTCATGTTTCCACGGATTGAGTCCCGTGGTTTCGGTGTCGATAGCAATCCAAATTTTATTTGAAAGGATATCATTCACACGAACACATCTGTTTTTATTTACAGCTAGTCAAGATAATCAAAACTTACTTATGGCTGTAGGCATGTTTCCCAATAGACGTCTAAGACGGATGAGAGAAACTCCAGCGATACGCGAGATGTGCGCGGATATCACCTTGACTCCTAACCGATTTATACAGCCTATTTTTGTACATGCCGGTGAACAAGATGAAGAAATTTCATCGATGCCTGAAATAAAAAGAATTAGTATCAACAATATCCGCGTGGAAATTGAGAAAATTCGAGATGCGGGAATTAAAGGGATTCTCTTGTTTCCCCTACCCTATGAAAAATCAAAAACCGAAGATGGACGTATCGCGCATGAAGAAGGTGAAGTTCTCGAGATAATTCGCCAGACAAAAGAAGCGGCTCAGGATTTAGTTTTGTTTACAGATTTGTGTCTATGCCCATTTACCACACATGGCCATTGTGGCATTCTTGATGGCAAAGGAATCAATAATGATGCAACCTTAGAGGCGCTCGGAAAAACAGCTGTTGCCTTTGCGAGAGCAGGCACGGATTTTGTAGCACCATCCGGCATGATGGACGGAATGGTTAAAGCCATTCGCCAGTCACTTGATTCAGATAACTATCCAAATGTGGGTATCTTATCATATTCAATTAAATTTGCCTCTCATTTCTATGGACCGTTTCGAGATGCAGCTCATTCTGCCCCCGAATTCGGGGACAGAAAAAGTTATCAAATGGATTTTAGAAATAGTCACCAGATTTTTGAAGAATTAGTACAGGATATAGCCGAAGGCGCAGATGCAACCATGGTCAAACCGGGATTACCTTATTTAGATGTGATATCTAAAATAAGAAGCAAATGTATGTTGCCTATTGCGGTTTATCAAGTATCGGGAGAATATTCTTCTTTAATGTTGGCTGCTAAGCAAGGAATATTACAAGAAAGACAAGCCTTTGAGGAAACATTTTACTCCTTTTTTCGAGCAGGTGCAGATTGGATTATTAGTTATTACGCAGTAAAGTATTTTTCTGGTTCTTAATTGCCCTACTCTTTTTAAAAAAACCATGAAATGAGATGTCGAGTGTGTCTGGTTAAGGAAACGGATATATTTTTGTGGAACCTTAAAGTATAGGCAGCGGGGCTTCTGCTTAAGGCAATCGTAGTTTTTGTGGTTAAAGCGCTAATCATTCGCAGCGCATATCACACAAAGCTCCATGACGATCTTTAAATCAAGCTTTTGCCGGGATCGCTAAGTCCTCCTACGGTAAATACCATAAAGGGTATTCACCAAGCTGACAAAATACAAGGTGTCAATTATTATATGTAATCTTATCGCTTTTTTACCTCGATGTCGGATAAAACATATTTCTACTTTTTCGTTTCCATCTGTAATCAGTGTCTTTCCCACAACCTATCAATACATTCAGGGCTATACCGCAATAACAGAGTGGCACATGCGGGATCCACTAGCTTATCAAATTATACACTTCTGGCTTCCCGCCGAACAGATTCTCTTGTATTTACCTCATCGGATTTTTTCTTCTGACGCGAGTTGTATTGCAGACTTTATGCCTGCATATTTTTCGAGCTAAAATCCGGATACAAACAGAAATGATTTCCGTAGTATTCATTTTTATTCCATGTTGCTTTAGTTTTTCTTTTGCAGCTTTGGTCCGGTAAACGGGCCATTTCTCACAACTCGTCAATGGATGTTGCAATAATTTTGCCACTGTTTGTTATGGATGAACTGTAGTATATCCAAATTGAGCACAAGGTGTTCTTTTTTAGATACTTATTTTACGTTACTTCAATTATTTACGAGAGGGGATATCCCCTGACATACACGGATGTACTAGTGGCCCGCTCACCGTTCGTGCTCGCCAGGCTCTGCCCGATGGGTAGATCCTGCCCTTTGGGCACTTCCTCATTCCGCTCGCTAGCGTATCGCTTCATTCGGTCGCCGGACAAAACAGGATGTCGAAGGTGATGCATCTCTAACGTTTTCTAATTGGTCACGACATGGCGCAGGCATGCAAGAACAACCGGCGCTTAAGAAAACATGGAAACAGGTGTCATTGGTAGAGCAAGGATTTGTGGCAATATATAAAACATTTTGTAGCAACCTGTTCGAAGATGATACCCTTGCACCAGCATAAATTCCGATTTGTACTACATTCTCCGATGCCTCATAAGAATGTATTCTTAAAAAAAGTTTATATCTATTAAAATAACCCGAACTCATCGTGTCTCTAAGTGCGTATAATAACAAGGGATCTAAGGATATAAAACTATCACTTTCATACATTCGCCTTTGTTCGAGAGTGCTTTGTTTTCCATTCCTCGGCAGATCGCGTCGAACCAGCAAGAAATTATGAGCGAACCTTATTCTGTGGAGAAGCAAATTGTTATATTTAGCACAACCATTTGAGCAAGGAATTTCAGAATTTGGTTTTTTTTCTATCAATAGAGCATGCTTATTACCTTGAATCTTCGTCCAATGTATGTTAGACATATCTCTATAAAAATCTTTAATTAAAAAATGGAATCTACTTACGTTGTTTTCCTTCAACCTTGCCAATACTCGCTTACCCTGTTTCCTTTGCAGCATACTAGATTGAACAGAGTATTGTCTTTGCAAATTAGTCCTAACATCAGGAATTGCATTTATACTCACTACAATTATGCGTGATAAAACCTGATGTATTGTACTCGCTTTTGCCGGTTGAACAATCAGCGCAAAATAGAGAAAAAAACTCAAAATAAATCCAAAAAACTTCATAACAAAGGCAATATAACATACCACACCACTGCGTCAAGAAAAAAATGGTTACTTTTTAACCAAAAAGACCGAAAAGTGACTA
>RFJE01000312.1 GCA_003695005.1 Candidatus Hydrogenedentota bacterium
CTCGCAAGCCAAATTCGAGATTTAAACGAAAAAATCCTTAAAGCAGAAACCCTTGGTGATTCCCCGAATGACTTAATGGATAAGCGCGACGAGCTTTTTCAAAAATTATCCACGCTTGCGGACGTAAGCGTACGCCGCGACGACCCCGACGAAATGATTGTTTATTTAGGCGGAGAGGTACTTGTACAAGGCGAAGTTCAGCATAAGCTTATCTTAAAAGGAAATCCACAAAACGAAGGCTTGCAAGATATTGTGTGGGAGCATAACCAAAAAGAAGTTTTATTTCGCAATGGAAAAGCACAAAGCTTGCTTGAAGTTCGAGATGGCATCTTAAAAGAAAATATCGATAAAATAGACTTACTCGCTGTAAACATTGCAGACATTGTAAATGAAGTTCACCGTGATGGCTTTGGACTAACAAAAGAAACGAATTTAGACTTTTTTAATATTGATGCATTATCGAGAAACATTCGTGGCAACTATGATTTTGACGGAGACGGCACCGATGATATGACGGCCATTTTTCGAGTGGCAGGTCGCAATAAAGTAGAAGCCAACCGTCCTATTGGCATTGATGGAACATTAACGTTTTACCGCAACGATAAAGATAACACGCCGGTCTATATTACGTATCGTGCCGACGAAACTTTAAATTCAGTCATCAACCGCATTAATCGAAGTGGTGCCGGTGTCGTGGCGTATATAAATCACAATAACAATTTAGTTTTAAAAGGTCGCATTGCAGAAGATAATTGGCAAAAGAATTTTATGATTCGCCACATTGAAGATAGCGGAGAATTATTAGTTGGCTTTGCCGGTCTTTTACAAAGTTCGGGACCTGCCGGCGCTTTTGACTATTCCCGCGTCGATGAAATTAACAAGTTTCAGTCGGATTTAGATAGGATTACCCTAGCGCCTAGGTTTCATCCAGCAGGTGCTTTATTTTTAAGTCCCGAAGTGGAGGGAAATGTGGCTTTAATTGCCACAGCTACAGGAAAAGATATTGGAGGTACGGGAGATTTAAATGCTGCCAACGGAGCAAAAGATGGCAGTAATGCTCTACGTATTGCGAATGCTTTAAAGCATGAAACTAGGATGATTGGTCGCTATAATACGGTGGATGACTTTTACAATGGAGTCATTTCTAAATTAGGAATTGAATCGCGTACGGCGCGTGAGCAGCAAGAAAACCAAGAGCTCATCTTAAAAAATTTAGAAAACCAAAGACAAAGCATTATGGGAGTCAATTTAGATGAGGAAATGGCCAACATGGTTCAATTTCAGCATTCTTACAATGCTGCTGCCAAAGTAATCAAGGTAATTGATGAAATGCTATCTCGAATTATTGACCACTTAAGGTAGGAGGTAAAGATGCGCGTTACGAATTTAATGATTAACAATAATTTAATTCACACATTAAACAGGCAGCAATTTGAAATGCAGCAAATAGAAACACAATTAGGCACGGGGACTAAAATTTCCAAACCTTCGGATGATCCGGTAGGAGCTGCAAACCAAATGCTTCTTCGAACGCGGTTACGAGAAACAGAGCAGTATTCTCGCAATGTACAAGAAGCTTATGATAGACTTGCCTTAATGGATGGTCAGCTCGATAGAGTAGGAGAAATTTTTCAGCGCATGCGGTATTTAGCTGTGCAAGCTGCCAATGGAACCAACTCCAGTTTTGAGCTAAAAGAAGCCGTTGCGAAAGAAATTAACCAGCATTTAAAAGCCCTGCTCGATATTGCAAACAGTAAAGATGCCACAGGACGACCATTGTTTGGTGGCAGTGTTATTGAGCGAGATCCATTCTTGCCTGTTTACACTCACTTACAGGAAAAAGGAATTGACCAAGGAAATGCTTTAGTGGGAGTTCAATACCAAGGCGACATTGGTGTTCAAATGCGAGAAATTGAGCGGCATGAAAAAATGGCAATTACCATTCCAGGCAATCGAATTTTTTGGGGGACCAATACTTCCATTGCATCAAATAAAGATAGTTCTAACTATGTCGCGCAAGGTGATCAAACTTTTAAAATTGATGGTGTAGAATTAAAGTCTCTGCGGGAGATACCATTAATGATATCATTGATAAGATCAACACAGCGCCGCTAGAAGTACGCGCTTCCAAAGGTGGTCAGGATGATATTATTTTAACGACCAAAACACCGCACCAAATTTGGCTCGAAGATATGGAAGGGGGAACCGTTTTACAGGACATTGGTTTAATTGATGGTTCCAATCCAGAGCCGCCAAATAATGTTTCGCCTGCAGCTACTGTATCCGGTCTCTCGATTTTTGATGTGGCCATTCAACTTCGCGACGATTTAATTAAGGGAGATCAGTCACTTGTGGGGGGACGGGATTTAGAAGCGCTTGACATTGCGCTCGAAAATATTTTACGGTACCGTGCAGAAATTGGAGCGCGCCAAAATCGGCTCGAATTGCACCAAAAAAGAATTGAATGGGATAAAACTTATACAACGGAGCTACTTGCAAAAAATGAATCCATTGACATTGTGGAATCTATCATGAACTTAAAATGGTTGGAAAATGTACATAACTATGCTTTACGGGTGGGAGCAGGTTTAATAAAACCTACGTTAATGGATTTTTTAAGATAGTGGCAAAGTAAATGGGAAGCAAAAGTTCAAAAATTATTATTGGTACAAAAGCATTTGGCCAAAAAGAAATTGATTCTAAATCCATTTTACATTTTCCCGAAGGGATTTTTGCTTTTGAAGAATATCACAAATTTGTGATTTTACCGCACAAAAAAGGTTCGCAGTTTTTTTGGCTACAAAGTTTAGATGAGCCGTCGTTAGCTTTTTTAACCCTTCGGCCACATGATATATTAGAAAAGTATGAACCGGAGCTTTTGCCAGACAGCCTTTCTTTAATTGAGCTCGATTCCTGGGAGAAAGCTCAAATTTATTGCATTGTTACCATTCCACCGAACCAGCCAGAAAAAATGACAGTGAATTTACAAGGCCCTATTTTAATTAACCCGAAAAAGGGATTAGGCGGGCAGTTTATTTCTGCAGATGAAAAGCATTTAGTACGCATGCCGGTTTTAGAAATTATTGAGTCCGGAGGCAAACTGTAATGCTTGTTTTAGCCCGCAAGCTAAATGAATCCATCGTCATTGGAGAAAATGTAGAAATTGTTGTTATTGAAATTAAAGGCGATCAGGTTAAACTAGGAATTAAAGCACCGCGAGATATTCCTGTTTACCGTGGAGAAATTTTTGAAGAAATCCAAAAAGAAAATCTAGAAGCGGCAAAGACCTTACCGCCCGAAAATGTCGACGAGTTATTTAAGAAAAAGTAGTTCGTTATTCAGGGATTAAAACAATATCGACTCTTCGGTTTAGCGACCTGCCTTCCGGAGTATCATTTGGAGCAATGGGATGAAACTGTCCGTAGCCTGCGGCCGAAAAGCGACTTGGATCTAAGTTTGGATTGATAAGCAGCTCTCGTAATACAGAAACGGCGCGAGCTACGGATAAATCCCAGTTATCTCGAAACCGAATAGTACGAATGGGCACATTGTCCGTATGACCTTCTACTTGAATAAAGGAATTTTCTTGTTGCTTTACAAGCACTTCGGAAATTTTACGGAGCATTGCTTTTACTTCCGGACGTAATACTGCCGATCCCGAAGGAAATAATATTTTATTATCCATATTGATAATGATTTTATTTTTTAGCCGTTTTAATTTTAATTTCCCTTCTGCAATTTCTTTTTTTAGCTTTTCTTCAATTTCGCGAGATTTTCTCGCAATTTGTTCTAACTCTTCTTTTTGTTTTTTTGCAAGTTCCGAAAGATTTTTTAACTGCAATGTAAGGTCTTGTATTTTTTTCGTAAGATTGTCCTTTTCTTTGGCACATTGTTTTTCGGTATCGTTGATTTTTTTTCGGAATTTAGCAATTTCCCCTAGAA
>RFJE01000033.1 GCA_003695005.1 Candidatus Hydrogenedentota bacterium
ACAAAGAGGAGACAATTGTGTTTGCTAATTCACCTAATGTAGAGGCATGAGCCTCATCTAAAATGGGAGGCGGAGTATCACTGCCCATCATACTTGCAGCCATGGAAAGCGCAAGCTCGGCGGGTATCACCAGAAAGCTAGGTTGAGAACCCATGTTTAGCTGAATTAAAGCACTCCCAGCAATAATTTCTGATGGGATATTAGCAGCAGGCGTTTCAACAACCTCTGCCATAGACATGGTAACTGTTTTCCCTAAAACAGACCCTGCCGCATTCGCTGCAATTTGTAACGCTTCTGTAAAGCTCTCGGTTAAGACGTCTTTTTGGCTAGGACTTAAGCCACTTGATCCTCCGGATGGTGCACTTGCCGGTGCTGCTCCTCCCATGCCAGCGAGTGGGTCTGCTCCTCCACCGGCGTCTCCTGTGCCCATGAGAAGAGCATCTATTTCTTCTTGTGAAAGTGAACCGTCTCCCATAATTCTCTCCTTTTGTTAGCTTACCACTAACTGTTCAAAATAAACTTCCTCTATTTTACCTTTCGTCAAAATCATGTTAATTTGTGACTTAATTTCTTCTGCCAAATTTTGCTTTTGAAGCGGCGTGAAAAGGTCATCTTTCTTTTTACCGCCTAAAATTAAATTAATAATATGCATCATTTGGGTTTGTCTCTGGATAAGCTCCCCTTCTAACTCCTTATTATTGACATCATACCCAAAACCAATCGACACCTGTATAAAATGCGGCTCATCCACATCCGCTGTATTCACACGAAATTCTTTTGGAAAACGATAAGTTGCAAGCGGTGGCTTTGCGGGTGCAATCACAATATTTTGTTGCTCTTTATAGCGCTCTGTCGTAACCCGCTTAGCTACCTGATAAGCAATCACAACCATCAGTAAAATACCTAAAATTGCAGACGCAGCATAAATTAAAATTGTAACAATTTTAGAACGCCCGCCAGATACCGGCGCACCGCCATAATCCTCCTCTTCTTCTTCGTCCATTCTAAAGTCTTCTTCTTCTGCCATGAGAACCTCCTATGGTGTTTGCCACTCTGTCCCGGGAACTTTTTTCCCCGGCAAATGAGTATCTTTATAAGTACGCTCATAATTTTTTCCCGTTAGGACTACAATATCCACCCGCCGATTCATGGCTCTACCTTCTGGCGTTTGACTGGTATCTAACGGCCGGTATTTTCCATAACTTACTGCTGACATTTTTTCTGGCTCTACATCCTCGGCTTCATGTAAAAACCGAAGAACATTCACTGCCCTCTGTGCTGCTAACTCCCAATTTGTCTCATACCTTTCTCCCGCAGGCCCCGAAGCAACCGGTGTTTCATCCGCATGCCCTTCTATTCGTACAGGTGCAGGTATATAACGCAGCAGTTTTGCTACTTTTCTAAGCACATTCCGAGTAGTTTCGGTAAGCCGAGCAGATCCCGGTGGAAAGTGATCTTCTCCGACTAACGAAATAACCAGACCTCTTTCATCTTGCGTGATCCGAACTTTTCTAGATTTAATTTCGGGCTTAAAAATTTCCGTGGCCACCTTGATGGCTTTTGCTAAATTCTTCCCTTTTTGTGTCGATGGTAAGGATTCTAAATTCATGCCCATTTGTTCCAATCGACCTTTTGATAGGGTCTGTCCACCTTCAAACAAACCAAGAGAACCTTTAAAAGCAGATAAAATTAAACGAAATTCTCTTCCCTGTATTTTTGCCGTGGTAAACATCATTACAAAGAATGTTAAAAGAAGGGTTACCATATCCCCGTATGTCAGCATGTAAAGGGGAGCGCCTTCTTCACATTCACATTTTTGTTTTTTACCGGCCATTATTCTTCTTCCTGCTTTAACTTATCTCTATCTTCTGGTGGTAAGTAGCTGGCAAGCTTTTCTTGCACAATTCGTGGATTGTCGCCCGCTTGAATAGATAGCGTCCCTTCAATCATGATTTGCTTAATAAGCACTTCTGCTTCCGTATGACTTTTTAATTTATTAGACGTTGGTATGGCAATTACATTGGAAATAAAAGAACCATATAAAGTCGTAATGAGAGCAGCAGCCATACCACGACCAATTGCAGAAGCATCTCCCCCTAAATTTCGTAGCATTCCCACTAAACCAATCAGCGTCCCTAGCATACCAAAAGCAGGTGCTAAGGCCGACAAGGAATCAAACCAGGCACGATTTTTTGCGTGACGCTCTTCCATGGCATCTAACTCAATTTGCATTACATTGCGGACAATTTCCGGGTCTGTACCGTCAACAACCAATTGTAACGCCTTGCGTAAAAACTCATCATCTAAACTTTCCATATCATCTTCTAAAGCTAATAGACCCTCCCGACGAGCTTTTTCGGAAAAGCTAACAATACGCTGGATAAGTTCAGCAATATCAAAATTTTGTACTTCAAAAATTTTCCGGTAAATGGTGGGGATGCGAAGAGTTAGTTTTAAGGGATTGGAAATTAGTACGGTTGCAAAACTACCAAATACTGTAATGAAAATAGATGGAATATCAATAATATCGGCCGCCCCTAATCCAGCCGCCAAGGTACCAACGACCATGGCAACTAAGGCAATAATCATTCCTGCAACTGATGCAATATCCATTTAACTTGTCCTTGTCTTCTCTAGAAATATTTTTCTATTATATTCTATAATCTTACTAATTATGTCGGATGGACTTTCCGAGACAATTAGCTTTTTATCATTCGTAAGCTTAATAACAGTATCCGGTGTAGCTTCCATGGTCTCAATTAAATTTGGGTTGAGCCAAAACTTTTCCCCGTTTAAGCGGGTTACTTCAATCATACTTTTTTTTCGACGCAATCATGAGACATAATGAGAAAAAAAATATTTTAGGAAAAAATTTTTTTGTTTTTTTTTGTTTTTTTTTTTGTTTTTTTGTCGTCCATAATTATATATCACAGTTAAAGGAATAGGTTATGGTAAGAAAAAATTTCTTAATGGTAAGTCTTACATTTTTTATGACGGCTCATTTATTCCCCGATGTAATTCATTTAAAACGAGGAGATGTCATAGGCGGCAAAATTGTAAAAGAAGATAAAAATTCAATATATATGGATATAAA
>RFJE01000313.1 GCA_003695005.1 Candidatus Hydrogenedentota bacterium
AACTGGAACTTTTTGCAAACGAAGTCGAGGAATCTAAAAATCTCTGCTTCGCAGTTAGCTGATATTGCACTGCGGATGTATTTAGAGCTCCTCGTACACAAGCTGCTGCTGACGCAAGGAGGAAAACCTGCGGATGACTGGGAAGTGCACCTACGGGGGTTTTTACTTCGGTTTAATTACTCAAAAATTCGGGATTCTGATGTACCAAAAGCCCTTGAAGTGCGGTATTTTGCTATATGGCGGCCGCCAAAACGGCAGCCCGACGGCTAAAAGCCGTTTTTTCCCACTTGTAGAACATACAACTTTTATTGCCTCTTTCTTTTCCACAGTCGAGCTGTACGCAGCCCAATTTAACGAATTAGTTTTTTCAGGATATCCCTGATGGGTGGCAGAGGACGCGCAGTGATGAGACGGTTGACGGGACGGAAAACGTATAGTGACCTTTCCTTGTAGAATCAGTTAGAAATATTCTTATCTTTATTTAGCCGAACTCGAAGAACGACCGCGCGGCCGAAGCCAGGGGGGTGTCCCCCCACCTAAATATATGGAAAAGTTTGACGCTTACCATCAGCGATTCTCGGCGAACCGCCGAGAATTGCTGGGCTAAGCATTAACATACAATTCACATTTTTGTTGACAGAGTGACTTGGATATTTTTAATGGTTTTAGAGATTTCACACATGTATCTCCGTCCCTCTTCTTCCTGCCTCCTCCTACAACCCCCATCAAAAAAGGAAGAAGAGGGTTTTTTATTATGAAGTATTGGCTTTTTAAAACAGAACCAAACACTTTTTCTTGGACGGATTTACTCGAATCCCCGCGAAAGACGGCGGAGTGGGATGGGGTACGAAATTACCAAGCCCGAAACTTTATGATGGAAATGAAAAAAGGTGATCTTGGATTCTTTTATCACAGTGCTACAAAAATTCCTGCTATTATGGGAATTGTAGAAGTTGTTAAAGAAGCGTATCCCGATTACACGCAATTTGATCCACAAAGTAAGTATTTTGATGAAAAAAGCACGCAAGAGAAACCTCGTTGGTTTATGGTGGATGTAAAAGCAAAAAGAGAATTTACTCCGCCTATTACAAGGGATGAGTTAAAAAAATTTCCGCAATTAGAAGGCATGTTATTATTAAAGAAAGGTTTGCGCCTTTCTGTACTTCCTGTTGAAAAAAAACATTGGGATTTTATCTTATCTTTAAGGAAATAGCTTGTTATCTGAGCTTATTTCTCTATTTTCGATTTCTTTTTTAAGTTCCACTTTGTTACCAGGGGGGTCAGAAGCATATATTTTTACCATTCGCAAAAGTGGAATCCCGATTGGGATAATTTTAGTTGTTGCGACTATCGGAAATACTTTAGGGGCTTTTGTTAATTATGCTTTAGGTCGTTGGTTTTCGCATTGGCTTCATCATAAGCTGATTGGATTTAAAGAAAAACAACTGAATAAGGCAGAAGCCTTTTTCCGAAAATGGGGGGGAATTTCCTTGCTTTTCTCCGCTTTACCGATTATTGGTGATCCTTTAACTGCCATTGCAGGTATATTTCGTTATCCAATCAGTTTATTTATTTTATTGACTGCTTTTGGTAAATTTGCTCGATATGCTATATTGTTATGGATAGTGCAAAAATTATAGAAAAAGATTTAACGCGGTCTTTGCCGAATTCTATTTTCAAAGACTTACAATATATGATGAGAAAATTTCAGGAAGCAGGATATCAGTTATATTTAGTAGGCGGTTGTGTAAGAGATTTAGATTTTGCAACAGATGCATTACCTAAAGAAGTCATGCGGATTTTTGGACACAAGGCTCATCCTATTGGTATTGCGTTTGGCACGGTTCTTGTGGTACTTCGTTCAGGTGCTTATGAGATTACAACGTTTCGTCATGATGTAGAATATACAGATGGCAGACGGCCTTCGAAAATACGTTTTAGTAAGAGCTTAAAAGAAGATGTGGTGCGGCGGGATTTTACCATTAACGGCATGGCGTATGATCCTTACCAAAAAAAAATTATCGACTATGTGGGGGGATATGAAGATTTAAAAAATCGCATTTTGCGCACCATTGGCAATCCATATGATCGTTTTAAGGAAGATGGCTTACGATCTGTCCGAGCTTGTCGCTTTACAGCGACGTTAGAGCTCAATATGGATTCTGAAATTTATCCTGCTATTCAATCCACATTAGATGTAACGGCAAGTATTGCTAGAGAGCGCTTTCATGACGAGTGGAGAAAAGTAGTACCGACAAAGTACAATTTTGAGTTCTTACAATATTTGTACCAAACAAAATTAACTTCTATTTTTTTCCCCGATTGGGAAAAAAATTTCGGCAATACACAAGTACTGAATAACATGCAGCTACATTTTGCAAAATTTCGTATGCGCGGTTTGCATCATGTTTTTTGTGTAATGCATCTGTATTTAGAACCATTACCCTTTAAAGATGAGAAAGCATGGAGAAAAAAAATTCGTAAACTTCTTTCTGATTTAAAATTTTCAAATGCAGAAAAAAAATTTTGCGAGCATGCATTATTTAGTCCTTTTTGGAAACTTATAGAAAAAGAAGAGTTTCATCGTGTTCAAGTCAAAGAAGTTTTATTTTTACATTATCCTCATCCTGTCTTTTTTCCTCTGCGCATTTTAAAAGAATACGCAGAAGTTACCGAACGAGATACAATAAAAAAATTGGTTCAGGAATGTGTTTCCGTCATTCGATCACACGATCCATATTTAATTTTGCACTTAAACATAACCGGCAATGATTTAAAAAAAATTGGTTTCCAAGGTAGAGAGATTGGTATTGTTTTAAAGAAACTATTGCGTCATGTTTGGGAAAAACCAGAGGAT
>RFJE01000314.1 GCA_003695005.1 Candidatus Hydrogenedentota bacterium
CATGGTTTTCGGTTGCCTGTTTTAAAAGAGAGTGCAACCTCAATTTTTTCAAGCGTAATTGCCTTGCAAAAAGAGCATTCGACAAAGATTGTTTAAAAATGCCTTTCTTCTTTTTTTCTAGTAAGTATTTTGAACTTTCTTGCAAACTTTTGTATAACAAAGCAACCCATGTTTTTTGCTTTTGCTTCACAGAAAGCCAAGATAAATCTTGTAAAGAAGCGATATTGCCAGCTTCGACTAAAAGCGCATACGGTAATTCAAAAAATGGCGCATAACGAGTATCTTGGTGGCAAAATGGCTTGCGTATTGGAAAACCTTCTTTTTGTAAAGAGTTCGCAAATGTTTGGCAAAATTTTTTTGAAAACCCAGTCCTATCATTCATGGAAACAAGAACTTCGGTGCCAAAAAATGGCTTTTGTGTATATGTTAAATACCACTTGTTTTTATAGCGCACAATAGCAGCACCCCGTTTCCCCTGCCGTAGAGCTAAATTCTGTACAGGGGAAATGTTGTTTAGGTGTAAGCTAAAATATACAGGAAAAATATCAGCGGTTCTCGGCGTTTCGCCGAGAACCGCTGAATTAACATGAAAATTAGGGGGAAAAGGCCTGCTCGTGCTCAAACAGTCCTTGGCGCAGCCTGCGGAACTGCGCCGAGCAGGCCTTTTCCCCCTCTCATCGAGATTTGATAAAAAAATATCACTTTGTATTTTGTAAATTTTATCAACAACTTCTGTAAATTTACGGTCTTTATAATGAATACTTTTTTTTAGAATGGCTTTTTGAAAATCTTTATATGTATAAACAACAAAATTTTTCTTTAGCAAAGGGTATAGTTCATGGAAAAGGGAAATGGCATATTTTTCTTCAGGGAAATGATTTAAAGAAACACGGCCTGTCCGCATTCCTGATAATATGCCATGTTTAAACCCATGTGGCGGGTCTAAAAATAACGGGATTTTACTTGCCGCTCCTAGAGAAAATACCGGCAAAGCGAGATACCATAGATACTGCTTTATCACTACCATGCTTGTCGGCAGGAATTCCTTTCATTGTACAAATTTTTAGAGACATAATGTCTCTTTTCAGGAAAATGGTATAAAGGAAAGACTATGGCAAAAGCGGCAAAAGAATCAACCATGGAAAATTTAGCGCATGTCGATGCAGAATATTCAGCGTCAAAAATCCAAATTTTAGAAGGTCTGGAAGCCGTAAGAAAACGGCCGGGGATGTATATTGGTTCTACAGACTTACCCGGCTTGCATCACATGGTATATGAAGTAAGCGATAACTCTATTGACGAGGCCATGGCCGGTCATTGTACAGAAATTTTAGTAGAGCTTTTGCCGGGAAATGTAGTTCGGGTTACGGACAATGGACGGGGAATTCCGGTGGAAAAACACCCTAAAGCAGGGGTTTCTACGCTTGAAGTTGTAATGACAAAACTTCATGCAGGCGGTAAGTTTGGTGATGGTGCGTATAAAGTTTCTGGTGGATTGCATGGCGTTGGTGTCTCTGTGGTGAATGCTCTTTCTGAAGAACTCATTGCGGAAGTCTTTCGAGATGGTCAGCATTATATTCAAAAATACAAGCGTGGTGTTCCACAGGGGCCTGTAAAGGTTAAAGGGAAAACCACAAAGCGAGGAACTCGAATTACCTTTAAAGCGGATGCGGAAATTTTTGATACATTGGAATATCGGTATGATACACTAGCCTCTCGTTTTCGGGAACTTGCTTTCTTAAACCGCGGTATTAAAATTACTTTAGTGGATACTCGCGGTAAAGAAAAAAGGCAAGATGTTTTTTATTACAAAGGTGGTATTCAGGAATTTGTAAAACATTTAACGGAAAAGAAAAAGCCTTTGCAAAAAAAGCCTTTTTACTTAAAAGCGGCAAAAGACAATGTTCAGTTGGAGATTGCATTGGAATATACCGATTCTTATTCCGAGCAAATTTTAACTTTTGCAAATGCCATTCATACGCGCGAGGGCGGTACTCATTTAGAGGGTTTTCGGGCAGCTTTAACACGCGCTATTAATGAGTACAAAAAAAAGTTAGGGTTTGATAAAAAATTAAGTAGTTCCTTAACCGGCGACGATGTTCGGGAAGGCTTAACGGCCATTATTTCGGTTATGATACCGAATCCGCAGTTTGAGGGCCAAACAAAAATGAAGTTAGGCAATGGCGAAGTAAAAGGCCTTGTTCAATCTCTAACGTATGATGGACTTGTGGAGTATTTTGAAGAAAATCCAGCAGATGCGAAACGGATTATTGAAAAATGCATTGCATCTGCATCGGCTAGGATTGCTGCTCGCAAAGCAAAAGATTTAGTACGCAGAAAAAGTGCACTTGATGGCAGTGGCTTACCGGGCAAGCTTGCAGACTGTACTTCTCGCGATGCCTCGATTTCCGAGCTTTTTATTGTAGAGGGGGATTCTGCTGGTGGTTCGGCAAAGCAAGGCAGGGATAGGCACTTTCAGGCTATTTTACCTTTAAAAGGAAAAATTACAAATGTAGAAAAAACAAAGCTAGATAAAGTACTGAACGATAGCGAAGTACGAGCTTTAATTACAGCTCTAGGTTGCGGTATTGGTGATGAGTTTGACCCAGACAAAATTCGGTATCACAAAATTATTATTATGACGGATGCCGATGTAGATGGCGCGCATATCCAAACACTCGTACTGACTTTTTTCTTTCGCTATATGCAGGAAATCATTGATAGGGGCTACCTTTACATTGCGCGGCCACCTCTTTACTTAATTACAAAAGGGAAAGAAAAGCACTATGCCTACTCAGACGAAGAAAAGGATAAAATTATAAAAGACCTTGGGGACGAGAGTAAAATTCATATCCAGCGCTACAAAGGTCTTGGAGAAATGAATCCCGACCAGCTTTGGGAAACTACCATGGATCCCGAAAAGCGAGTTTTAATGCAAGTCAATATGGATGATGCCATCATTGCCGATGAGACTTTTGTGATTTTAATGGGAGATGAGGTGGAACCCCGCCGTAAATTTATCGAAGAAAATGCCAAAAAAGTACAAGATTTAGATTTATAAAAATTTTAGTGACTTCGAAGAATGCCACAAGCACTTCTTACTTTTTCCATGATCTCACGAGCTCGTTTTCTAGCTTTTTTCCCGCCGGCTTCTAAAACTTGCATTACGAAATCCGGATTTTGCTCATACTCTTTTCTTTTTTCGCGAGCTTCGGCAAATGCCTTTTCTACTAACTCGAGTAAAAACATTTTCGCATGACCATAGCCATAGCCACCTGCGCGATACTTCTCTGCAATTTCTTCTTGCGTTTTTTTATCGGCAAACAGTTTAATGAGAGCAAAAACATTACAGGTCTCCGGATCTTTAGGTTCCTCTAACCCTTTTGAATCCGTTACAATCGACATGATTTTTTTCTTTAACGTTTTTCCACTATCAAAAATGCCAATGGTATTGTTGTAAGATTTACTCATTTTTCTGCCATCGGTGCCAGGTACAACAGCCACTTCGTCTAAGATATACGGTTCAGGAATCTTAAAAACTTCCCCAAAGGCAGAGTTAAACTTACCTGCTAAATCACGGCATATTTCTATATTTTGCTTCTGGTCTGCGCCAACAGGTACTAAATCACTATTATAGATTAAAATATCAGCCGCCTGTAAAATGGGATATGTAAATAAACCAATGTTCGGACTTAAGCCCTGTGCAATTTTGTCTTTATAAGCCACACCTCTTTCCATGAGTCCGACAGGGGTTAAAGTGCCTAATATCCACGCAAGCTCGGTAACCTCGGGAACATCACTTTGTAAAAAAAATACACATTTGTTAGGATCAAGCCCTAACGCTAAATAATCC
>RFJE01000315.1 GCA_003695005.1 Candidatus Hydrogenedentota bacterium
TTATCAAACTGAAAATTTCCTCTACCATATACTCCACCTTCCCAATTATTATCTTCTCCAAAAAGCTTTCCAATATACATCTCGACAAATCCTTCATTGGTGTTTGCTCCTCCTTCAACACTTACCTTCCAAGAAGAAGCTTCTACTAAAGATTCTTGAGCATTATTATTTCTTTTTTTACCTTTTCCTTTTTTAACTTTCCCTTTATTTTTAACAGCACTCTGAGGTCCTTCTTTTACGATTTTTCTTAAAAGAGTGTGGTCAGCAAAAAAGGATGCCAATGGTTTTTCTTTAGAACCATCTCCAAGCTTTCCAGTAACTCCAGAAAAGACACGTACTTTTCCTCCTTCAAAACAGCTTTCGGGTACAGAAACATTATAATGATCTCCAGTAACTTTTCCAGCATATCTCAAATTCTTTCCATTGCAATCCCTAATATTAACAAAATAGCTAAGTTTTCCCTCTTTGGCAATTGCAATCAAATCCTCTCCAAGTGGATAACTTATAACATAATTCTTATTATTTTTAGAAACATCATCTGCAGCCAGAATTTGTTGCTCAAGGGATTTTAAATTAACTTTTTTATTTTTTATAGAAGTACTTTCTGAAGGAGTAGAAGCTGTTACTTGTGCATTATAATTTACTGTTGCTTGCGTAGCAGAATTTGCTGCTTCAGAAACTGCGTTAGATGCAGCTGTTAAACCTGTAGAATATTCTGTTTCCGCTGTTGCTGCAGCTGTCTGTCCAGAAACTGCAGAAGGTGCAGTTAAAGGATTAGCTACATCCCTTTCAAGAGAAGCATCACCTGTTAAAACAACCGGATAAGTAACTCCAGGAGAAACCCCTCTATCGAATAGTGCTGAAGCAAGAGGATCCTCAACATTTAAAATTTCAATAGTAGGCCCAGTTGCTCCAGAAACATTAGTAGATGCGCTAATCGGATCAGCATAAGCTCTCGGAACAAAAAGGCTTGTTAAACCTAAAAAAGTTCCTGCCACCAATCCTTTTAATTTCTTTGTTGAACGTTTTTTGAAACTCATTTTGTTTTTGTTTTTTTTGAATGTGTTTATTATGTAAATCCATAGAAAAAAAGGGTTTATAAATCTTTCTATTTTGTTGTAATTGGCCAGTTACACAAATTTAAGACCATTTTAAAATTATAACAATTATATTTTCTTGAATTTATAAAATTTACCGTCGACTAAAATCAAAAAAACTCAAATAAAATTCCAGCTATAAAAAGCAAAGCTAATATTATTTTTATAAACAATGGAACCCTAATCTTAAACTCCGGATTCAGTTTAGAAAGTTTTTCGTCTTTTGAAATACGTTCGTGAATAGCTAAAAGAACGATCGCTACAAGCCCTCCAGATACCGCTCCACCGATGCCCAGCACCCTAGAAAATCCGGCTAAATCAAAAATAACAACCACTAAAAAAAGAATAAATGGAATAAAATTGGTCCAAAACCACGCCTTTTTCTTATGGAAATACAAATCAAACTTAAAACTATCCTGAAGCTCTAAATTCATCGCAAGGTATGCGGAAAACATAGCAAACATTCCTAAAACAGTTACTATCGGGCCAAAAGATATTGTTGCTACTTCGGCAACATCTTTCCCGTAAAGCCCCAATACCACAAGAGTAAAAAGAACATACACAAATAACGGAATAAAACTTCCAATAATTATCGCTTTTTTCATATCTCTTTTGTCTTTCTCTTTATTTCCAAAAATACGCTTCATTTCTGGAATAGCCGCAAATCCTAAAAATGCAAAAAGAATTACCCCAAACGGAACATAGAATTCATTTAAAGAAAGATAAGAATAGTTTGAAACACTTATATTATTAATATGTATTATTCCTAAAGCAATCACAACGAATAAAACCGAAATCACCACAAACGGCTCTATTTTCTTAAAGCGTTTTATTCCTCCGTAGGTTAAAAAGCTCGCCAAAACAAAAAAAGCAATTCCAAACAAAAGTCTGAAATCAGCGTTCCCGAAAAATAAAAAGCTAAAACTCTCACCCTCTCCAATAAGATACGCAACAAACGCCGCATAAAATCCTACCAAAACCGCTAAAAAAACCGGCTTTTTGCTCCTTCTTCCAAGATATTTCGAAGCATATCCTGCAATCTGATGCACATTTTTACTTGAAAGAACTATCTGACCAAAAACAAGATTTATCATCATAAGAATTACCGAAAGCAAAATCATCCATGCTAACCCTATATAAAAACCAGATTTAGAAACCACATAAGGTATTCCCAAAAATCCAGCACCAATTACCGTTCCGCTAAGTGTTGACACTGCTGTCCAAAATTTTTTGTTCATCTCTCACCCTTTTTGAGTATTCCTCACATTATCTTTACACTATAGACAATATTCATAAAAAACAAAAAGAAGTTTATAAGGATTTTGAATCCTTTAAAAAACTAAAATGCGCCAGCCGGGATTCGAACCCGGGTCACCACGTTGGCAACGTGGTATACTAACCACTATACTACCAGCGCATACCTACTAATTATTGTGGAACGTATTTAAGATTTGCCGTTTTAGAAAAAAGTATTATTTAAATACCAAAAAAAATTTATTTATAAATGAAAAAGAGGCCCAAAAGAAAAATCAAAAAATATCTCGAAGAGTTTGTATATGGAGCGACAGACGGCTCAATAACCACCTTTGCGGTGGTTGCCGGAGCGCTCGGAGCATCACTGAAAGCATCGGTTGTAATAATTCTCGGATTTGCGAACCTTTTTGCAGACGGCTTTTCTATGGCAATTTCTTCTTATCTCTCTTCCCGTTCACACGAAGACCTTCACAAAACAGAAGACCACAAAAAAACTCCCACAAAAAAAGCAATTGCAACCTTCCTTTCATTTGTGGTAATTGGATTTATTCCCCTAATCACTTTTGTTGCCTCACTATTTTATCAAATGTCTGAAAGCTCCAAATTTATATATACAATCATTTTAACCGGCGTTGCATTCATAATAATTGGATATATAAAAGGAAATATAACAAAAAAGAACAAGATTCTTTCTTCATTAGAAAGTTTGTTTATTGGAGGAACCGCCGCGGCAATTGCGTATCTCGTAGGGTATTTCTTAAGAGGGCTTGCCTAAGGGTCATTCTTTAACGAACCAAATGCCGGACTAATCAAAAATTGAAATATTCTTCTATCTATGACTCCCATCACATGCGCGACACCTTCTAAAGAAGAGATAATTAAACGCGCTTCTTCAACATACGGCCCCTCATAAAAAATTTTTAAAATTCCTTAACTCCCCACTCTTTCAGTTTCTCAATCATGTTAGTTTCAAATTCATCTTCAGGATTGTAAGCAACAAAAGTTCCGTAATTTTTATCGGGGTTAACAAATTCGGCAACAGCAGAAAAAGCAATATACCTCAAACCCATCTCAAATAAAAAAAATGTCTTATTTAAGATTTGTTGTTAAAATATGTTTCTTCTAAGTAATCTACAAA